>JAOZGV010000154.1 GCA_026015225.1 Candidatus Bathyarchaeota archaeon | reverse complement strand
AGAGATACTAAGATACCGGATTTTAATAAAATTCTTAAGAATAAATTCCCAGAAAATCAAGGACATTCTGGGAACCCAGATCCCAGAATTGGTGGATGGGGAAAATTTATTAGGACGAATTTGAAAGACGGGATTACGTCGGGCAATATGTCTTAAAAAAATACGATTATCCATCTGATCCATCAATACAAGATTCTATTAAAAAGGGTATTAACATGCGAAAAAAAAATAGAACAAAAATAAAAATTATAAAAAAAGACAACGCATGTACATTTAAAAATATCAATACCATCTACCCTCTAATTTTTCCTTTAATTTTAATCACATTCTCAACATCAATTATAATTGGAACGTATGGGGCAATTAATGAGAGTGAAGCGGAATCAAAAATTACTGAAGCGGAAAAAATTGTAAGTTCGACTTATATTATGGTTTTAAATGCAGAAAAAAGCCAAGTTGATGTTACAAATTACTTAAACCAATTAACATATAGTGGATCTCTATTATCCAAAGCACAAATGCATTACAGAAATGGTAATTTTGAAAAAACCATTTATTATGCCGACCTTTCAATAGAGAATATCAAAGGATTGCCAGAAAAAGTTGAACAATCAAAAAATCATGCCATTGTTAAAAATAATGAAAGAAAACTAGGAATGTTTATAATTTCCAGCATAGCAATTATTGCAATAATTTGCGGAAGCATGTATAGCTGGAGATTTTTTAAACATCGATATTTTTTTGGAAGGGGAGACAGTATTAGGCTTCTCAAACACGCATGCTGGGAGAATATAAGTACATATTAATTGAGACTGAAATTAATGTATCTTAAAGAGTACCGTTTAATTTTTACTATAAGCAGTTTAATACTAATTCTTATCGCATCCATCCCTGCAATTAGTCTAATCATACCTACTTCTATAGGAAATGAAAAATTTTCCGAGATTTGGATATTAGGAGCAGGACGCACGGCCAGGGATTACCCTTTCAATGTAACCAACAATGAGAGTAATTTAGTTCATATTAATATTCGAAATCAGATGGGTTATTCCAATTATTATATTCTTTACGTTAAATTTAGAAATGTAACCGATCCATTACCTGATAGAAATAAAGGAAATCCTAACTCATTACCGCCATTATATGAGCATCGCTCATTTCTCAAGAACGAGGAGATCGTGGAAATTCCCATATCGTTCTCTTTTTCTGAGATCTCATATAATGAAGAAAAATGTCAAGTAGATAGATTAAAAATAAATGACCATATTTTTAATATTTCAAAGTCTACTATATGGAACGACACAAACAGAGGCCATTACTTTCAACTTATCTTCGAGCTTTGGATTTTTGAAGAACAAAACTCAAGCTTTAACTATAATAATCACGTCGGAATTTGGCTCAATTTGACTAAGGTTCAATAAAATAGGATTAATAAGTATTTACTCAATCTAAGAAACGGATGGGAAAAAAGAAGTTTGAAAATGTTTGATTCAAAGGAGTATTCTTGAATATTGAATGAACTTATCTTAACAGAAAGAATTGAGAGCGGTAATTTTATCGCATCCTTAATAAATTCAGAACCTGCCTTAAATGTTACTATAATCATTCCCACGTTAAATGAAGAAAAAACTATAGGAACAATAATTCAGAATTTAAGGCAATTTGGCTTTGATGATATTATCGTTATTGATGGAAATTCTGTGGATAAAACTGTTTCAATTGCGAGATATTTTGGAGTAAAAGTTATCACCCAAAATGGTAATGGAAAAGGAAGTGCATTACGACAAGCATTTGAACGTATTGTTGACTTTTTATCAAAAGAGAAGCCACTTATATGTCATAATAGTTTTGATTACAAACAAATAGAAGAGGGGCCCCTTGAATCCAACATATTGGATGAAAATAATCTCTTTAATGGTCATGAGGATGATCATACAATCGTGATTATGGATGCTGATGGATCGATGAGTGTTGAAGAAGTCCCGCTATTAGTTAATGCACTCAAAATGGGCTTTGATATCGCAAAAGGTTCCCGTTTTCTATCTACTGGTTATTCCGAGGATATGACTGCATTTCGTAGATTTGGAAATAGAATCTTTGTTAGTTTGGTTAATTTATTTTGGTCAACCAATTATACAGATTTATGCTATGGTTTTGGAGCTTTTAAAAATAGTTCGATTAGAAGAATATTTCCACATTTAGAATCAATAGATTTTGAAATTGAGGCAGAAATTTTTATTAAAGCTATCAAAGCTGGATTGCGTGTTACTGAAGTCCCAAGCATAGAATACAAAAGAAAATTTGGCAAATCAAATTTAAAAACTTTTCAAGATGGATTTCGAATATTTAGAACAATATTTAAAGAATATATTAAATGAATTCGTTGAGAGATAAATTACTTCACAGCGGTCTATGGACACGGAGTTTAAAAAGATGATCAATGTCGGTGTTATTGGCCTAGGCCATATGGGTTTATTACACCTAAGGAATACAAGATTCATAGATGGAATAAAAATAGTTGCTGCAGCTGATAAATCCAAGAAAGGTTTGGTGGAAGCAAAAAGCTTAGGAATAAAAAATCTATATAATGATTATAAAGAGCTCCTTAAATTAAATGAACTTGATGCAGTAATAATTTCACTCCCGAATTTTTTACATGAAGAAAGTATTACTTTTGCTGCGGAGAAGGGATTACATATTTTTATTGAAAAACCTTTGGCTCGTACTGTTTCAGAGTGTAAAAAAATCCAGCAAGTCACTCAAAGGAGCAATGTAAATCTGGCTATTGGACACAACTATCGTTTTTTTCCTCATGTGCAAAAATTAAGAGATCAATTTGAGAATGGTATTCTAGGAGATATTGAAATTGCAAATTTTGAACACTTTGTTAACGGCCCATTTGCACATCCTCTGGAACCTATACCTATTCACGATTGGTGGTTGAACCCGCAATTATCTGGGGGCGGGGCTTTACTCGATCAAGGATATCATCTAATTGATTTATTTAGATGGTTTTTTTCAGATTCAGAGGTTCTTTATTCAAATCTTGGTTATCGTTATCACTTACCAATAGAAGATAGCGCAATAGCAACCTTGAAATCTAGACATGTAGTTACAAAGGGCATAATTAGTGTAGGATGGTTTCAGAAAATGTTGTTTCCACATTTCAATTTTAGATTAAATCTACAAGGAACGACTAGATATATGTCGACAGATCACTTTATTCCTCAAAATCTTTATTCTTATGCTGCAAAAGAGGTACTAAAAAATGTTTTTCGAAGAATAGCGGGTAGAAAGATCGAACCTCTATCATATACTTACTACTATAATTCTTATTTTAAAGAATTACATTATTTTTTCGAAGGAATTAAAAATGATATTATAATTCCCCCACTTGCTACTGTCGTAGATGGACTTAAATCAATCCAAATTATTGAAGAATGTTACAAAAATACGAGTAAAATAAATCGTAAAACGTAGTATAAATAAAAGTAACGAATTTTGGGATTCAAAAAAAAATGCCGGTTGTCAGTATTGCTCACACGAATGACTTGAGTAATGAGGGAGTGAAAAAAGCAACCTTCGATGCGATTGAGAGAAGCGGCTTTAAACTACCAGATCAATTAAAAACAGTGATTTTAAAACTAAATCTCAGATATTATTGGGATTTCTCGACAGGAGAAACGACTGATCCAAGGGTAGTATCAGCAATAATCGATTATATCCGAAATCATTACAATCATAAAGTTGAAATTATTATTGCAGAGGCCGATGCTTCTGCTATGAGAACTAAGTATGCTTTTAGGATGTTAGGATATGAGGAATTGGCAAATAAAAAAGCAGTTCGATTGATCAATCTTAGCGAATGTAAAAAGGTTGAAAAAAAAGTAATAGTCAAGGATAACAAATTTAATTTACAGATAGCACAATCGATGCTCGATTGTGATTTATTAATAAATGTTCCAAAGTTGAGAACCCATCGGCTGACAACGATATCATGTGGAATGAAGAATCTCTTTGGAGCCATAACTAAACCGAGAAAGATTGTATATCATTCTAACCTCGATAAAGCAATAGTAGGTATGAACAAACTAGTTAGATGTCATCTAACTATTGTTGATGGAATAATCTCATTAGGCAAATATCCCTTAAACTTGGGGACTATTTTAGTTAGCGAGGACCAATTAGCCGCGGATTTTGTTGCAGCTCGGATAATGGGATATAATCCTTGGAAAATTAGGCATTTGAAACTTGCTCATGAAGAAGGAGTGGGTTCAGGCGAGGAAATCCACATTGAAGGAATTCGGGACATGGAGAAACTTAAGTCCTTTCCAAAAGAGAATTATATGTTATTTAACTTATCATGGCGAATTCAGCTCTTACTGCTAAATAGTTACTTAAAGATGACGGGGGACACTCGCCCTCCTGTTTTAGATATGTAGATAACTTTGAAACCTATATCACCAATATGCATAAGCAATCAATTTTAAAAAATAATACTTTGTGCTGAATTCAGAAAATGTGTGGGATAAACGGATTTAATTTTATCGACAAGAAACTAATTGAATCAATGAATAGCGCCATTAAACATAGGGGACCGGATGACGAAGGCATTTTTACAGATCGGAATATTAGTTTAGGAAATGTAAGACTTTCAGTTCTCGATCTCAGTAAAGCTGGAAGGCAACCTATGACTTACAAGCACAGAAACAGATTGGTGACAATTGTTCATAATGGTGAGGTTTATAATTTCTTAGAAATTAAAAAAAGGTTAGAAAAAAAGGGATACGAATTTAAATCAAGGACAGACACAGAAGTCATACTTGCCAGCTATATTGAGTGGGGCTATAAGTGCGTAAATAATTTTAATGGTATGTGGGCTTTTGTTATCTACGATCCAGCAAAAAATTTATTTTTTTGTTCAAGGGACAGACTTGGCCAAAAGCCTTTCTATTACTATTTCGATGGAAAAAAATTCATCTTTAGTTCTGAATTGAAAGGGATCATAAAACATAAATATCTCCGGTTAAATCAAAAAGAAAAAATCAATAAAGAAGCATTAGAGTTATACTTTGCTCTAGGTTTTATTCCATCCCCATATACGATTTATACCAACACATTTAAACTAGAACCAAGACAGAGTCTAATTTTTAATCTTGATTCAAAAAAGATTAAAAAATGGTTTTATTATAAAATTCCAAAATACAATCCCATTAATGATTCAAGAAAATTAATAGAAGAAGGAAGAAATCTACTTAAGGACGCTGTTCGATTAAGAATGATTTCTGATGTACCTATTGGTGCTCTTCTTAGCGGAGGATTGGATTCTAGCACTACAGTAGGATTTATGAAGGAACTCACAGACATCAAAAATCTA
This sequence comes from Candidatus Bathyarchaeota archaeon, assembly GCA_026015225.1. Taxonomy (GTDB): domain Archaea; phylum Thermoproteota; class Bathyarchaeia; order 40CM-2-53-6; family RBG-13-38-9; genus JAOZGV01. The sequence continues at coordinate 12,041 of JAOZGV010000154.1, read as the reverse complement.
CATACTTTTTCTATTGGATTCGAAGGAGAATACGATGAAACCCCATTTATAACAATCGTTAAAGAATATTTCAATACCAATCATCATCAGTATCAATTTACTGAGCGTGATTTTGAAGAGCTCATTGAGATTTATTCATTCATTTATGATGAGCCCTTAAGCGATTCCTCAGGATTTCCAACCTACAAACTTTGTAAAAAAGCAAGAGAATACATTACTGTTGCGCTAAGTGGTGATGGGGGAGATGAGATTTTTGGCGGATATCATGAGCATATTGTAGGATATAGAATGGATTTTATTAGAAAAATCCCAAAATTCTTAAGACTACTTTTATCAAAGATCCCCGCAAAAAGAAATCTCAATAACTATGCGTCGTTATTCTTATTAAAAAAGGCATTTAAAGCATCGTTATACGATCCCACACTCTTTTTTATAAAAGCGTTGGAAGGTGAAATATTCTTACCTGAAGTATTCAGGAATTGGACAATAAAAAAAATGAGAGATTGTAATAAGTATAATGTGGATAGTATAGCAGAAGCATTTCGATTGTATGACATGCTTTACAATACTCTTCCAGACAACTATTTGGCTAAAGTAGACCGAGCATCGATGGCAGAAGCATTAGAAGTAAGAAGCCCATTTTTAGATTATAGATTTATCGAATTTTCACAAAAGATCCCAACAAAATGGAAGACGGATTTATTTCATACAAAGATATTAATGAGAGATATAATCAAGGGTATACTTCCTAATGAGATCATATATCGTAGCAAGCAAGGATTCGTTCCTCCATTGCAAGAATGGATTCTAAACAAAAAACACGAATCATTTCTATTACATTCTTTAGATCTGTTAAAGGATTTAAGTCCTGAACTTTATTTCTTTTTAAAGGATAAGGCACTGAAAGAAAAAAACAAACTCTATGGGCGTTATAAAATTAGACTTTTTCTATTCGGTAAATGGATGGAGAAGTGGATAAAATCCGTCTAATTTTTGTAATCGCAACATAACAATACACATTTTTGCCATGTAAGTTTATTTTGAGGGGATGAGATAAAAATAATATCTTTTAATTTTCTAATGATCGCGATAATTTTTTCAATATCTTGTCCTGTACTTGCGATCTATTTGCTATATTTTTTCAAGGTTTACAAAACTGATAAAAAAGTTAGCTATTTTAAATGCCTAAAAAGAATATTAAAAATCCCAATAGAGTTGAAAGAATTACCCCCCATAACTATTTTAGTACCAACATATAATGAAGAAACTGTAATCTATGAAAAAATAAAAAACATTAGTGAAATGGAGTATCCAATTAACAAAATCGAAGTCATAGTGATAGATGATCATTCAATCGACCAGAGTGTAGTAATGGCGAATAAAGCTATTGAAGATTTTAATCTTAAGGGAATGATTTTAAAAAATAAAAAGAGAATAGGCGTAAATGCTTGTTATAATAAGGGAGTAAACGAAGCTAAATATGACTATGTTTTAACCTCGGATGCCGATGTTGCGATACATGAGGAAGCCCTGAAAAGGGCAGTAAAAATTTTGATTCAGTTAGAGGATGTGGGTGGGGTAACAGCTAGAATGATCACAGTTTCTAGTAATATTACAGAAGCTACACGAATTGAAGATGCCTATCGAAATATCTTTGATAATATGATGATTGCTGAAAGTGCGATTTTTTCTACTTTTCCAGGATACACCTGTTTTGCTTTATTTAAAAAGGCTGTATTTTCTAAAATAGCATGTGAGCAGGGATCTAGTGATGGAAATATATCTTTAACAATTATTAAAAATGGTTTTAGATTTATTTTAGTCCCATATCTTTTGTTTTATGAGCCCATTAGCCATAAGATCAAGGAACAGAAAAAACAAAAGATAAGGAGAGCAAGTAGATTAACTCAATCTATTCTCATGAATCGAGATATGTTTTTTAATAAAAACTATAGAGATTTTGGAAGACTTATCTTCCCATTACGCTATTTAATGCAAACAGCATGTCCTGTATTAATATTTCTTACAATTCTATCAATGATTGTTTGGACTTATTCTATATCATGGATAATTACTCTAATATCAATAATATCAAATTGCGCGATCATATTTTTTGGATTAAAAACAAACATTAAAATTTTTTCTCTTTTTGCTAGTTTTTTCATACACCAGACATATTTATTTTTGGGCTTTATTTTTTCGTTTAGAAAACATCACATATGGACAGTAGTTGAAAGAGGAACTATTAACTAGTTTGACAGATTTTAAAAGGAAGTTTTTGGTTGAAATTGGTAAGAGTTGGAGTAATCGGTTGTGGATGGATAGCACAGAATGCACATATTCCTGCTTATATCGAGAATCCAAAATCAAAACTCATAGCATTATGCGACATCAATAAAGAACTTTTAGATAATATAGCAGAAAAATATGAAGTTAAACATCGCTTTACAGACTACAAAAAATTACTTGAATCAAATCTCATTGATGCGATTAGCATTTGTACGCTTGCCCCAACCCATTCCAAAATTGCTACTATCGCAGCAAGAAACGGAATACATATTTTATGTGAGAAGCCGTTAGCATCTAATTTGAAAATGGGGAAAGAAATTAGTAGAGCTGTCAATCGGAACAAAGTCAAATTTATGAGCGGTTTCAATTATAGATTTTTACCGAATCATGTTAAAGCAAAGCAATTTATAGATACTGGGAAAATAGGGGAACCAATTCTTATTCGAGGCGAAGTTATCACTGCAGGTCCTTATAGACCCGATATGAGCGAAATAGATTATAAACGCGAGGCGGAAAAATATTTGGGAGCTTTTTTTGATGTAGGCTCACATCTCGCAGATTTGTTTATTTGGATGATGGGAAAACCAGTAGAAGTTTACGCCACATTTTCTAAACATAGAAATAATTTAAGCGTAGATGATACGGCTATTGTATTAATTAGATTCAAATCAAAAGTATTGGGTACAATCACTATAACATGGTTAGATTTACCTGACTATCAAGCAATTGCTGAGAGCAGGATGATTGAAATAATAGGAACCAAAGGGAAAATTAGCTCTGAATTTTATGGACCATCGCTATTTTTCTATGGGATTAATTCTATTACATCAAAAATTAAAGGAAAGATAAAGATTACACCTATAAAATTCGATCCTAAGGTTCCAGATCAAGCTCTAAAATGGTCTTACCAAAAAGAAATAAATATTTTTTTAGAGTCTATACTTAAGAATAAGAACCCACCAATAACTTTAGAAGATGCCATGAATTCTCTTAAGCTCGTAATCTCAGCATATGAGTCTTCAAGATTTAAATCTGTAGTGAGCATTGGTTGAGTAATAATGCCTCTTGTTTCTATAGTGAAATGCGATGAAGATCGAATCTATGAGGGAATGGATAAGACAATAGATCTAATTGATGGGTTTGAAAATATTAAAGGAAGAGAAAACATCTCGATAAAACCTAATCTTTGTACTTTAAAATCTTCAGATTCAGGAACTACTACAGACCCTAAAATAGTTGACGCCTTAATAAGAAAAATTAATAAAATTACAAAGCGCAAAATTAGGATTGTAGAGACCAATAACTCGAAGGCAAGCGCAGATGAAACTTTCAATTATTTAGGATATGATCTAATTTCGCAAAAAAATAAGAATGTAAGTTGTATAAACCTGTCAAAAGATCCCAAAGTTCGCGTCCATATAAATGGTGAAATTCTTTCTACAATACAAGTTCCAGAATCTATGATTTTTTCGGATTATCTAATCAGCGTGGGAAAATTGAAAACCCATGTTGATTATTTATTTACAGGCGTATTAAAGAATCAATTTGGATTCGTTCTTTTCCATGGACGTAGGCCTCAATATCATGGATTTATGCCCAAGATAATTGTAGATTTGAATAGATTCTACAAACCTAATTTGTCTATAATTGATGGAATAATTGGTATGGAAGGTTTTGGTCCAATTGATGGCGTACCTAAAAGAGTTGGAGTAATAATTGCTAGCAAGGATCCCGTCGCCGCTGATGCTATAGCCGCAAAAATAATTGGGATAGAACCTTCTAAGATAGAATATCTCAAATATGCCGAAAGGAAAGGTATCGGAACTCAAAAAAATATAGAAATAGTTGGGTGCGATATAGAGGAAGTTTCTACTCCATTTTCCTTCTTTCCAAAGAGATATTACTACCTTAGTAAAGTCTCTCTTGCAATAGAGCGGTATTCAAGATATTTAAGGAATTTTGGTGAACTGGTTAGATTGACTAGAAGCGGCCTATCAACCGTTGGATTCTCTGCAATCGAAAAGCGAATTTCATATTCTGGCCTTTTGCATCTAGCTTCCGATGTAATATTTAAGTTGGAAGATTAGCCCATCTTTATAGCTAAAATCAATTCTTTTATATCCTATTATTCTTGGGTGGAAGATATCTTAGATAATCAATTGATATTGATATACAAGATTCAAGAGATAGAAATTTTGAATATCAATAATAATTGAATTTTTTTTTAATAGTGAAAAAATTTAAGTAAATAATTATTCAGGTGATACAATTTGCATATTTGCATGGTTACTTCAGAATTTCCTCCAACAATTGCCGGAATCAGTCATTATGTTTACAATCTCTCAAATTCACTAACTAAAAAAGGTCATAAAGTTACAGTGATCACCCGTGGATCTTGGAAGGGGTTAGTAACTAGTTGTTCGAAGAGCATTAATATTTATAGATTGCCATATTTACACCTTTATCCATTTCATGCGAAGATTTATCAATTTTTTCAATCTAGGATTTTTAGAACATTAGAATCCAATTTTGATTTGGTTCATGTTCATCACCCTTTTTCCCCACCTATTAACACAACTTTACCAAAGGTAGTTACGATCCACTCCTCATTAGGGCTATCGGAAAGTGGCTCAATTGAAGTCCAAAATATTTACTCTTGGGCCAACATACCTAAACCATTACTTTCATTAATCGGTAAGTATTTTCGCATACACGAGCAAGAAGTAATAGCAAATGTAGATCTAATTTCCACAGTATCTAATGCTCTTGCGAATGAATTAAAAGATCATTATAAATTGACTGGGGGCTCCATAAATGTACTCGGTAATGGTGTGGATACGAATTTATTTACTCCAGTAAATATGAAAGATAACGGTACATATATTTTATATACTGGTCGATTATCCTGGAATAAGGGACTCGTCGATTTAATAAGAAGTGCAAAGCACATAATTCAGAAATATCCAGATATTTCATTTGTAATTACCGGAAGAGGACCTATCGAACATTACTTAAGAGAACTTGTTACAAAGATGAGATTGGATAATAATTTTTCATTTTTGGGATTTATAGATATGAAACATCTCATTAAAACCTATCAAAATGCATCGATTTTTATATTTCCCTCTTATTATGAAGGACTTCCAACCAGTATACTCGAAGCAATGGCATGTGGTGTGCCCGTTATTGCGACGGGAGTGGGCGGTATACCAGAAGTAATAAGTGATGGAGAAAATGGATTCATAGTACCCATAAAAGATCCAAAAGCCATTACCAATTCGGTTATAAAGTTATTGGAGAACCAGAAGTTGAGAATAAAGATGGGTAAAATTGCTAGGAAAACTATTGAAGAAAATTATAGTTGGGATTCAATCGCAAGTAAAGCTTTAGAATATTACAAATCAATTACAAATTAGCTGTCGCATTACAAAATTTCTTATGATAAGCAAAAAAATGAAATAAATCAAACTCATTTAACTTAATCATTTCTTAGTAGTGATATTATGAGTTCTAATTCGAAAGATAAGAGAAAAGTGCTAGTCACTGGGGGAGCAGGGTTCATAGGATCACATCTTGTAATGAAATTAATCAATGAAGGATTTAATGTCACTATTTTAGATAATTTATCATCGGGAGATAAAGATAATATTCCCAATAAATATGTAAATTTTGTAAATGGTGATATAAGAGACATAGATTTAGTCAATAAATTAGTCAAAAAATCGGATCTAGTTTTTCACCTTGCTGAATATATACCTCAAACTCGTAATTATGGTGCGGGTCATGTCATCAAATACTCTTTTGAGAGGCCTCTACTGGAATTTGATATAGGTTGTAGAGGTACTTTAATTGTATTGGATAAATGTAGAGAACACGAGAAAAAATTTGTATATACTTCTTCTGCTGCTGTTTATGGCGAATCCAGGAGAGCGTTTTTAAGTGAAGATTCCCCCACAGTACCATCGTCACCTTATGGAGCTTCTAAATTATGTGCTGAAACATATGTGAAGCTATACTCACAACTATATGGAATGTCCTCAACGATTCTGAGACTTTTCAACGTATATGGTCCGAGACAGAATAAATATATAATGTATGATGTTTTGCGTAAAATAGCTAAGAATCCAAGAAAAATTGAATTATTAGGTTCTGGTCAGGAAGAGAGAGATTTCATTTTTGTAAATGATATTGTTGATGCAATTTTTTTCGCAGCAAATAATCAAAAATGCAATAAAGAAATTATTAATGTAGGAACAGGAATAGCTACTTCAACCAAAGAACTCATTGGACTGATTATCGAGATGTTAGGCATCTCCCCAGATGTGACATTTGCTCAAACTTCTTGGAAGGGAGATGTTAAAAAATTGGTAGCAGACATTGGCAAGATCAGAAAAATGGGTTTTGAACCTAAATATCTTTTAACAGATGGATTAAGAGAGCTCATTAATTGGTATAAAAAAAATTAAGGCAATTTAAATAAAAAGCATACAACAGGATTAGCATAATATGAGGATATGTTTAATAAATCCACCTCAAATAATTCCAAGCGCGCGCTAATTAAAAGATTTTTTTTCTTTTCTTTGTATCTTAGGTGTGTGTAAATGACCATATTTAGTGCGTGTTTTGGATATTTGTCCAAGCTCTTTAACTACAATACGGGCTGATCGAAGTTTCCACAAGTTTATTAGAAATTTTTGTAGCTTAAAAATAGTCCTTCGAAAATCATAATATAAGTAAATTAGTCGATGACGATATCCCATCCTTAATGGTGAAATGACATTTTGCCTAAGATAGGCCCAATCTCCATAGAACAGAGTTTCCATAGCATTTTTTAACTTTTCCAGTTCCCTCGATGATAAGTCATCGGTTCTTATTATGGAATCCGCGCCGACCCTCAACCCATTCCAGCTTTCTTTTACTATTAATTGCTCTTTATGAGCTAAATCAAAAAAATCTGTTCCGGGGTACGGATAAGCAATCGAAATAGCAATATGGTCGGGACTCAATTTCTTTGCAAACAGCAACGTGTCCATCATTGTATTGTAATTCTCCCCATAATTGCCAATCATTAAGAAAAAAATATTTTCAAAAGAGTAATGCTTTGCCAATTTCAAAGCATCCTCGACTTGTGTTAGCTGTATGTTTTTCCTAATATTATTTAATATCTTTTGGTTCCCGCTCTCTACACCAAACCAAATTGTATGACACCCAGACCGCCTCATCAACTTAAATAATTCATCATTAACTTGATCCACTCTCACCATACATTGCCATGTTATGTCTAGCTTTTCCTGTAAAATTTTTTCGCAAAAATCTATTGCCCATCGTTTGTTTATAGTTAAGCAATCATCATGAAAGAAAATCTCACGAATCCTGTAAGTATCTACCAGTTCATGTATTTCTTCAATCACGTTATTGACGCTTCTATATCTAAGTCTTCTTCCCCATACATGGCAACTTGAACAGAAATAACAATTATATGGGCATCCCCTACTAGCTATAGCTGTAGTAAATGGTAACTGTCTGACAAAGATATTTTTTCTACCGTACTTATAAAGTGGAAGCAGATGACGCGCAGGAAGAGGAAGGCTATCCAGATTTTCTATTTGTACCCTCGCGCCCGTGAAAATTATTTTTGCTCCATCTTTATACATTAAACCCTTGATCCCATTGAATCCTTTTTTCTTCTCAATAGCATCTACCAACTCAACTACTGTTGTATCACCTTCTCCAATAACCGCAATGTCTGCGGGAGTTTCTCTAAGAGTCTGTTTTGGAAGAATCGAAGTATGCGCGCCTCCATATATTAAGGGTATATTGGGTAGCTCTTGTTTAATCATGTTCGATAATGTCTTGACTTGCCAAAAGTGGGGAGTTAATGTTGTTATTCCTATTGCGCCTGGATCAAACTGTCTAATCCATTTCAGAACATCTAAATATGTCATTTTTAGGATACTGGCATCCAGTATTTTTACCTTATGACCTGCTCTTTCCAGAGAAGCAGCGATCCATGCTAATCCTAGAGGGGGATCCATAACTTCCCATGTTACATTTGGCGGAAAGATGAGTGCAATTTTCAATAGATTTTCTTCCCTGGTATTTTACGCCTATAAGTGTGGATCATTTTTTACCTTCAGTGTGGTTTTTATTACAGAGCGTTTTCTATTTTTTTCCTTTATTGAATCAATCACTAATACTATCTTATTTCATTTGTTTAAATAATATTTTTTCCTTGAAACCAGCTTATAAACATGTTTTATTAAATGCATTAAAATTTGAAATGAACAAGATAAAAATCTTCTAATAAAAATGAAAAAGTCAGGATTAATAGAACGAGCGCGCTAAGTGTATGATAGAAAGAGTCTCTACATTTATTTTATAAATCCTATAGTACTTAAAATTTTAATAATATTAGAAAGAAGATTTTGTTTACTAAACTTTAGCTAATTGATCTATTAGCAATATTTGATTGTTGGTTATTGAGGAAATAAAATGGCTAAAACTATAGGCCCAATGGTTTTATTAATTATAATCGGAGGCAGTATTATTTTATGGTCGATGACAGAAGATTGGCGCGTAAATAAGCAAAATGTTGATTTTGAGAATGATGACCATTTTAAAATTGGGTTAGATGCTCCCATATGGAATAATAGTGATGCATTTTGGCATCTTTTTAAGGAATATCCAGCGGGCGACAATCCTATATTTCCCAAAATTCCGAATCTCTTTAACCCCGCGACAGATGTATTTCATTCAGGTAAACAGAGTGCAAAATTAAGTTTGCTTTCTCCTCAATCGGAACGAGCAAGGCGCATAAATATCCAACATAATTTAGATCCTGAAAATGATAAACACATCTGGCTTGAAGTTTGGTATTATCTGCCCGATAATTTTCCAGTGGATGATTGGACAGATTTGCATAGAGCTGTAGTAGAAAGACTTTGGGATGGAGATGGATACGAGTGGTTTCAAATAACATGTGAAATAACCCGACAGAGCAAAATTTCTGATACAGAATATAAAATTATGTCAAATCTCAATCATGGCTGGGTGGATAATAACGGTGATGGAAATAATGACCTGCCTGATGAGTATCAGGTTTTTAGTAAAGATCCGATAAGATTTGGAAAATGGTTTAAGATAACAACTTACATTTACAGGGATTCTGAGCATGGAGCATATAAACTTTGGATTAACAATGCTCTACAGTGGGATCTGAAACATATACGAACCATCGGAATTCTGTCTAAAAGAATTGGAGAAATCGGAGACCATATTACTAAACCAAAAGGATTTTTATGTTGTGGTTTTGGATTATACTCAGGAAATTTGCCTAATGTAAGTCCAAAATTTGCCTTTTATGATGACATTACTCTCAAAGTGAATGGTCGTTCTCAATTTTTGAATCCAATCAATAATATAATTCTATTTCCTAGTATTTCGATTAGGACCATTATTAAATGAACCAAATGGTACTCGCTTGATGTGATATAACAGTTACATCGAAATTTGATATTAATAAATTTAGATTCAAGATTAGGTTTTCATTTTGTCAGAATCAACTATCAAAGAGAAAAAAAAGATTGTTTGGATTAGTTATATATTTATCGACCTTTTTCTTTGTAAAACACAAACAGAGATACTAAAACCTTTAGTCAAAAAAGGTTATGATATTCATTATTTTGCAATTAGATCAAAGAAAAAAGTCATAAACCCGGATCCTCGGATTCATATGATTTTAATTCCATTAATATATGTCCCAATTATTTCTCCTTTACTGTATACCATCTTTGTATTTTTTTTCCAACCTATTTATATTCTTATTACAAGACCTCAATTCGTTATTGCGGAACCATCTTCAACGATTCTTGGTTCAATATGGAACCCTATTTTGAATCATATTGTAAAATTTAAGACTATTTTAGATATTAGATCAATACCTGTTGAAATTAAGGGATTTCGTGGCTTTGTAGAAAAAACCTTTTACGATTTTTCAATACATATGTCAAAAAAATTTTTTGACGGCATAACGACTTTAACTCCTCTAATGAAGATGGATATTTGCAAACAGTTTCATATCGACACTAGATTTGTTGGAGTTTGGACTAGTGGAGTTTCAATAGATCTTTTTCTACCTGAGAAATATAATGGTTTTGAGATGAGAAGAAAACTTGGACTTGACGATAAATTCATCATTTTTTATCATGGAGTATTTATGATAAGTAGAGGGCTTCTTGAGACCATAGAAAGCATTGAAATAATAAAAAGAAAATATCCAAAAATTGTACTTTTTTTGCTTGGCAAAGGTTCAGCACTTCAAGATATGGAAGAATTAATTAAAGCTAGGAAGATTCGAGATAATGTCATTATTCACGACGCGGTAGATTACATGAGTGTTCCGAACTTCATCTCTATGTGTGATGTTGGAATTATTCCATTACCTGATTTACCTGACTGGAGGCATCAGTGCCCACTAAAACTTTTAGAATATCTTGCAATGAAGAAAGTTGTAATTGTAACCGACATACCTGCGAATCGGGAAGTCATAGGAAATTGTAAATGCGGAATATTTGTTTCTTCAAATAAACCAGACGAAATTGCGAAGGCGATAATAAAAGCATACAATAATAAAGCAAAACTAAAAGAGTGGGGTTCATATGGCAGAGAAATTATTGAGAAGAAATACAGTTGGGAGAAAGTGGCAAAAGATTTGGAAAATTATCTTTTGAGTGCCAATAAAAAAAATTTATCTTAGAACAATTATTAAAACGGTGTTTCAATATCAGAATCTTAAGGAATTCAGAGAAAATAATTGCGAAATGCATATTCATAGTTACTAAAATGATTTATTCAATGCTTTATTTAATTTCAAGAATTAAAAAAGAAAGGGAAATAATAATTTTAACGTACCATTCAGTTGGATCAAATAATGCCTTCTATACGGTGCATCCAAGAGAATTTATAAAGCAGATGGATTATTTAAGAAAAAATTATCATATAGTAACTCTAGATGAAATAGTAAAATTTATTCATAAAAAGATAGATTTGCCCAAGAAAACAGTCGCCATCACGTTTGATGATGGATACCTCGATAACTATATAAATGCATATCCTTACTTCAAGAAGTATAAAATACCTGCAATGATTTTTATAACTACAGGCTATCTTCAGAAAAGAGTTCTTTTATATAATATACCTTTGAAGACACTTAGCTGGAATGAGATAAAGGAAATTAGTCGTAATAATATTAACATAGGAGCACACACAATAACTCATCCAGATTTGCAGAAGATAGATTTGGTAAAAGCTAATATTGAAATTCTCAAATCAAAAGAAGAAATTGAAAAGAAGATTGGGAGACAGGTAAATTATTTTGCCTATCCATTCGGCAGATATAGGCAGGAAATTATTGACATAATTAAAAGCATTGGATTTAAAGCCGCATTTACAAGTGAACGCGGACTAATTCGACAAGGAGATGATCTTTTCCGAATAAATAGAGTAACTATCGATAGTTCCATTACTTTTCTAATGTTTAAAGCTCGGTTAACAAAGGCTATAGAGTGGTATGCAAAGATTGAATATATTCTAAAAAATATAATTAACAAATTGTCATTTCTATCTAAAATAAATCGGATATATCATGATATTGATTTAATCAATCGATTATGAATTCGCGCTCTCTAGAGAAAATCAGTAAATTAATACCCATTCAATTTGCAATATTTATAATTATAGCATTAGGTAATTCA
>JAOZGV010000129.1 GCA_026015225.1 Candidatus Bathyarchaeota archaeon | reverse complement strand
TTGTAAAGCCAATAATGAAAGCTATCCTGTATCCATTGATTGGAACATTGCATGTTGCTGCAAAGACAAACTCTGCTTTGAGTATCTTCGGTCCTGAATTGGCTATGATTGCAGCAGGTCTTGTGGCAAGCTGTTTGATAGGTGTGGTGTATCTTGCTCCGATATCATTGGCAACACTATTTGTATTCAGAAGATATCGTCGCATAAGGATGAGTTCGTATCCTTTGTACATTCTGTTAGGATTGGTACTGTCGAGTGGCACACTTCTAGTGATTGGAGAATTAATAACGATGCCTGCACTGGTAATGTTCTCTGCAGCAATGCTCGTAGTAACAACCTTGGCTTTATCGGGAATCGCATTCGCTCGCTTCGTCGCACAGAGCTTAAAATTCTAAGTCCTTTTAAAATTTTTTTTATTTTTCTAAATTTATTTACATCCATATAATCCACAAAAGACTGAAATTTAATATAACAATATTACGAACAATTAACTAAGGATGCGCCGAAAAGAGGATATTGAGCAAATGGAGCCAGATTTATCGATCGAGATCTTAGGTTTAAAACTCAAAAATCCTTTAATACTTGCATCTGGCATCCTTGGCATATCGGGTTCCCTACTTAAAAGAATGGCTGAAGTTGGAGCTGGAGCGGTTACAACAAAATCAACAGGGCCTTCATCTAGAGAAGGATTCAAAGGTCCAGTTGTCGTTGAGGTTGAAGACGGACTTCTTAATTCCTTGGGTCTGCCTAACCCTGGAGTTAGTGAGATGGTTAAAGAGTTAGATGAGGCAAAAAAGGGCAAAGTCCCTGTAATATTCAGCATTTACGGCTTCGATATTAACGAATATTGTAAGGCAGCAAAAATTGCTTCTGACGCTGGCGTTGATGCCATAGAATTAAACATTTCCTGCCCTCATGTCAAGGAAGTATCGGTGGAAATAGGTCAAGATCCAAAGTTAGTTTCAGAAATTGTAAAGAGCGTTAAAGAAACTGTTGATAAACCGGTGATAGTTAAACTTTCGCCTAATGTTTCTGATATAGTTTCCATTGCTAAGGTTGTTGAAGAATCTGGTGCTGATGCGGTTACAGCAATCAATACTGTCAAAGCAATGTCAATAGACATCGATATCAAAAAACCCGTGCTGAGTAATAGAATTGGAGGTCTTTCTGGTCCAGCAATCAAACCGATAGGTCTAAGATGTGTCTACGAAATATTCGAAAAAGTTAAAATTCCGATCATAGGCTGCGGGGGAGTCTCAAGATGGAGCGATGTCATTGAATATATGTTGGCAGGAGCATCAGCGGTTCAAATTGGGACTGCCCTAGTTAACGAAGATACTGCGATCTTTGAAAAAATGAAAAAAGGCATTAAGAAGTATATGCTGGACAAAAATATCGGAGAAATTAGTAGTATCGTTGGATTGGCTCATACAAAATAAGGCTATTGAATTTCTGTAAGAGTATTATTTTCTTTCGCGTGCGAAGAGAGAGACTTCCTTATATAGATCTTCTTTTATATCGATGAATTCGACTAAGATTCCTCCAAAAGACTTAGGATGGATGAAAAAGCATCTTTGATCTTTACTTACAACTTTGAAACCTATCTTATCACATTTTTTAGCCCAGTGATCTAGGTCTGACACCTCAAAACAAAAGTGATGAATGGCTTCCCCTCTTCTTTCTAAGAATTTTTCGATGGTTTCGTTACCATGTGGATAAATGAACTCCAAATAAGCATCTCCAAAAGGAACAAAAGTAACATCTACTCCTTGAGTCTCATTATACCAAGTGTGGTCCTTGGTTTCTCCAAAAAAAGTCTTTAATATATTTCTAATATTATCGGTATTGACAACAATCCCGACGTGATGAAACTTTATATCTTTAGTTGTTTTGTCCAAATTAGCTCACCATGATTATATACTTAAAAAACGATTTAAGAGAAAAATCAAAGTAATTTTTATATTTTACTATCTAGAGCTAAAAAGAATTAATCTTAAATTGGATCTTTGGAGAATGATCAGTTGTGATTAAGATCTTGCTAATATTAGAATACGCTACATATCTATTCGACTCTTTCTATAACTTTATCGCTCAATCACTAACAGAATTGCCTCTCTCCGTGTCCTTGGCTTCTGCAATCACTCTTACCTTTCTTTGGTTAATCGAGGAAATAGAAGGCTCGCTTAGATTGATCCAAACTCTTACAATTGCGATGTGGTGCTTGGTGATTGCCAAATTTTTTATCTCTTTTGAGACAATGAGACAATATGAAATCTGGGCATTGATTTTTCTATTCATATTTCTAAATATTGCTTGGATAGCAGTTAAGAGAAAAGGAAGAAAAAAATACGAATGCAGAAAATGCGGGAATGCAACAGAATTCTATGGAGTTGGAAATTTCAAAAAAGGAAAAATAATCAATATGGAACCTAAGAAATGTGCAAAGTGTGGAAGCGAGGATTTTATTTAATCCTCAAAAAAATAATTGATAATATATTGTTATTGAAAATGTCAGAATGTTTCGTAATGCAATACTTCCTTTAATTCGCGTTTCGTTCTCGGTCTTCCATCATCATCCGAATAACCAACTGAAATAAGTGCTATGAGCTTATAACCTTCTGGAACTCTTAATATTTCTCGTACAGTTTCAGCATAACTCTTTTTGTCGCCTGCAATCCAACACGTTCCTAATCCCAAAGCAGTTGCCGCTATTAGGATATTCTCAACCGCAGCACAACCATCCTCTAAATAATATTTTGTATCTTTGCAAAATACAACAATGCACAGTGGCGACTCTGCAATAAATTTACCGTAATCCGCAACATCGGCCAATTTTTTGCGAATATTCAAACCTGTTACCGCAATGAATTCCCAGGGTTGTACATTCACTGCAGAAGGAGCCTTCCTACCTGCATTAATAATTCTTTCAATTATTTCTTTTGATACAAGTTTTGAATTATACTTTCTAACACTTTTTCTATTATCGATAGCGTCTAATGCATCCATTTAAATCACTTTTTTATTGTTATTGAACTACGTTACTATGATTTAAGTCAAACTTTGTTTAGCTTGTTTTTTACTAAAAATTCAAAAATTTACACAATTCATTTCTTGGGAAGAAAAAGTGTTAATATTCCTGCGATAATAGTAAATGAAATCGGAATAAAAAGTGCCAGATATAATCCAAAATGATCAGCTAATAGCCCAACCATCATAGGCGATAAGACAGATCCAATTCCTCCAATACCGGACACTATGCCCGTATTTCCACTCATAGTCTCTTTTGGAATTGTGTCGCTAATTATGGCGAAAGTCATTGGGAATCCTAAGAATATGAAAAAACCTGTAATTCCCAAAGCAACCAAGGATATCGGTAATGGTAGAACCAAAAATACGATAAATCCAATTCCAGAAATAAAAGAACTGACGGCATAAACTTTTCTCCGACCAAAAATATCAGATAGATGCCCACCAATAGGTTGCGTAACTAAACCAGCTATCATCATTATAAAAACCGACAAACCACTCCATACCATGTCGGAATTAAGAACTTTTACAAAATAAGTTGGCACAAAACTTACTGTACCATAGAAAAAAGCAGATCTTAGTGCTAATATAACTGAAAGAAGAATTACTATCCTACCAACTTGTTTAAAGTCAAGTCTTTTTTCTAAAGGTTCACTGATTTCTCGCAATATCAAGAATGCTAAAAGACTTGCAGATATGCCTATCACAAGGGCAGCTAGAAGTGAGATTCCCAATCCAAACAGACTTGCTATTGTGGAAGTTATCAATGGAAAGAAAGCTCGACCAGCACTTCCTCCCAACCCATGGATGCCCAGCCCCAAGCCACGTCTATCTTTAACATGATACCCGATGAAAGCTATAACCTCTGGATGATAAATCGCATATCCCAATCCTGCAGTAAAAGCGCACGTGGCCATTAAAAAAAAGTTGTGAGCAAATTGCATCATATAAAGAGAGAATGCTAAAAGAATTAGCCCGCTACAAAGATACAATTTTTTCCTTCCAGTAATGTCTGAAGCATAACCAATGATTGGTTGCAGAAAGGATGCCGAGATGAAATAACTTGTAATTATTAGCCCCATCTGAAAAAACGTTAGAGAATATCTCTCTACAAGTATTGGAAGTATCACCGGAAGGACCATGTCTAGACCGTCGTTCACATAGTGTGTAACGGAGACAGTTGCTAACAGATGATTTTGATAGTTCATGTCGAAAGTAATCATAGAATAAACAAGATAAAGTTTAGCTTTTCCGGTTCTGTAAATTCAAGCGCGCGCTGGATCAATTAAAAAAAAGAATTATAACATAGTTTACCAGAATCTAAATATGTTATAGACTTTTGATGAGAAACTTATCAAATAAGGTATCAGACAATCCCATAGACTCTGCTCAGCATTAATGAGTATGGCTACTATTATTACTGCGTCCCACGAGGACAATCCTACTCCGAACAAATTTATTTTTGCATAGCTTAAATCGAAAATATATAAGAAAAGCAATATATTGACAAAAGTCATAATCACAATTCGGATTACCGTTCCGATTAAACTTAGAGGAATATAACGTTTCAATGATTTCAAAGATTCCCCTGA
>JAOZGV010000093.1 GCA_026015225.1 Candidatus Bathyarchaeota archaeon | reverse complement strand
ATGATTCCTTTTGGGTATAAATTTGCAATTAAGAATATAATGAAAGGCGAAAACATCATAAAATATGGAGAGCCTATAGGAGAAGCCATCGAAAAAATTGAGCAAGGAACGTTAGTGCACGTCCACAATGTTATAAGCAAGCGTGCTCGTGGAGATCTGATATCCAAGTAAAGAAGGTTGATATTATGAATTCAATTTTCTATGGGTATAAAAGATCAGATGGAAAATATGGCATAAGAAA
Source organism: Candidatus Bathyarchaeota archaeon (assembly GCA_026015225.1). Taxonomy (GTDB): domain Archaea; phylum Thermoproteota; class Bathyarchaeia; order 40CM-2-53-6; family RBG-13-38-9; genus JAOZGV01. The sequence continues at coordinate 10,196 of JAOZGV010000093.1, read as the reverse complement.
TCATATCGCACTCATTCCCACAGTAGGATGCGCTAATGAAGTTGCAGAAGCAATTTCGGATCAAGTTAATGGAACCGCGCCTCTATTGCACCATCAAGGATGTTGCCAATTAGCACCGGATCTTGAGATTGTGTCGAGAACACTCATCGGATTTGGAAAAAACCCCAATGTAAGTTCGACATTGATTGTAAGTTTGGGATGTGAATCTACTTCTGCCAATATGATTGCTGATAAAATAGTTCAGACTGGAAAACATGTTGAGGTGATTAACATACAAGATCTTGGAGGTTTCAATGCTTCAGTAGAAAAAGGTATTAAATTGGCAAAGAAAATGGTTGAAGAAGATTCTTCGCTCAAGAAAAAAAGGGCAGATATAGATGAGCTTACTGTAGGATTGAAATGTGGGGCTTCAGATGCTACATCGGGTCTAGTTTCTAATCCAGTTGTTGGGTTGTGTACGGATTTCCTTGTAAATAATAATGCAACAGTGATAACTGCAGAAACAACCGAGATAATGGGCGCAGAGCATATTTTTGCTAGTCGTGCAATCAGTAATGATGTTGCTAACAAAATATGCACAATAGTTGAAAGTGTCGAGTTAAAAACAAAAACAGTAGGTGTGGATATGCGTGGAAGTCAACCAACTCCAGGTAACATAGCCGGTGGCATTACTACTATTGAAGAGAAATCTCTAGGTGCGATATGCAAAGCTGGCACGAGCCCAATTAAGAGCGTTCTTGAATATGGAGAACCTCCAAATGAAAATGGATTGCATCTGATGGACACTCCTGGTTCCGAGATGCACGTATTGCCTGCTCTAGCAGCCGCGGGAGCTCAGCTAATTCTTTTCACAACTGGAAGAGGAGCACCTCAAGGTTTCCCAATAGTACCGGTTATAAAGATATGTGGAAATAGTACTACTTGTAGTAAGATGAGTGAACATATAGATCTAGATGTTAGTGGAGTTCTAAGTGGAAAAGAAAATCTTGAAGCAACCTTTGAGAAATTAATGAAACTTATATTTTTGGTAGCTTCTAAAAAATTAACAAAATCTGAAATCTCTGGATACACTAAGACTATGGAAATATACACTCATGGACTTACAATATAATAAATAGTTAAAAAGACCCCAACGCCGGGAGTGGGATTTGAACCCACGAGACCCAAAGGGTCATCGGCTATTTCCCAAATTGATAGCAAGCCGACGCCTTACCAGGCTAGGCAATCCCGGCAGTAATTCTATCAATTTTGATGAAAAGATTATTAATTTTCGTTTAACGTCTTGGTTTCTCTTTCTTGCCAGAGATCAAAGATGTCAGCGAAACATTATTTACTTTAAAAACACTGAATCTTATTCCTGGAATGTCTCCCATCGCCTTTCCTTCGGCTCCACCTATTCCACATATATGGACTTCATCATGTTCATCAATAAAGTTTAACGCTCCGTCTCCCGGTAGAAATGCTGTTATTACCTTACCGTTTTTTATTAACTGAGCTCTGACAGCTTTTCTGACAGCGCTATTTGGTTGTCTACACTCAATTCCAACCTTCTCAAGAACTATACCTCTACCTTGTGGAGCACCCTCTAAAGGATCAGCCTTATAGTCTAATCCCAACATTCTCCTCTTGAAGGGAGGATATTTCCATCTAAATTTTTTTCTATTTTTCTTTAATTTCCTTGCAGCAAATATGCCTCTAGATGATTTACTCATTTCTATTCACTTTACTTTGACTTCTCAACTAAATAGTAAATGACTTATAAAAATCTTAAGTTGTTATAGCTATTATAGCATCTGACTATATATTTGAAGGAAGTTTTGAGTCATGGACAAGTCTATAATCAACGAAGTAATAAATAGGATAGATAATTATGATGCTGAAAAACTAGTCTCTCAATTAGTACGAATACCGAGTGAGAATCCAGGAGGTAACGAAGAAGACATTGCTGAATTTGTAAATGAAAAAATGGAAAAAATAGGATTAAATGTAAAGAAAATTCTCAGCAAACCAGGAAGACCCAACGTCGTGGGTCAATACTATAACAGGGAGAATAAACCCGTTTTAATGTTAAACGGTCATTTAGATACAGTACCTATTGGGAATAGAGATCTCTGGTCAATTGACCCAATTGGAGGTATTGTAAAGGAAGGAAAGGTATATGGCAGGGGATCCGCAGATATGAAAGGCGGTTTAGCTTCTATGATTCTTGCTGCAAAAGCATTAAAGGAATTGGATATTTCTCTTGCTGGTAATTTAATATTGGCTATGGTTGTTGATGAAGAAATAACTGGAATGGGAACTAGAGATTTGCTCAATAAAGGAATTAGAGCAGATGCTGCAATAGTTTGTGAAGGTACAAATTTAAAAGTACATAATTCACATAAGGGCATTCTAAACTTTGAGGTAACAGTTCTTGGAAAATCAGCCCATGCAAGTATACCACATCAAGGCGTGAACGCCATTTATAGAATGTCTAAAATATGTATGTTGTTAGAAAAATACCAAAAAGATTTTGAAAAAAAATATAGAGGTCAAGATCATCCCACTATTAGTGTCGGAACCATACAAGGCGGAATTAAAGCAAATGTTGTACCTAATTCTTGTATTATTACTATTGATCGGCGTGTTTTGCCAGGGGAAGACGTAGATAAAATAAAAGAAGACATTAATTTTATTATTTCTGAAGTTAATAAAGAAGAACCCGATTTTAAAGTAACGGTCAGAGAGACCCTCTATGCGGAGCCATCAATCATATCAGAAAATGAAAGAATTATGACTCTTATTAGGAATGCTATAGAAGAATTTAATTTAAAATTTAAACTCACTAGTTATCCAGCGACTTGTGATATGCGTTACTTACTAAATCATGCAAATATCTCCACTGCAATATTTGGTCCAGGTAAGTTGGAATTAGCGCATATAGAAGATGAGTATGTAGAAATAGAGCAAGTAGTAAATGCTGCTAAAATATATTCTCATGTTGCAATTAGTATGTTGAAATAGATGAAAAGTATGCTGTGAATTTTTTTTAATAACTTAATAATTTTTATTATTTAATTTTGATTTTTATACATACAATATTACGATTTCGCTTTAGCGCAGCGCGCGCTAGAGGATGGAATATATGCAAAAATTAAAGATTATTAGTTCAGCTTTCAAGAATAACGAGCGAATTCCTTCTAAATATACTTGTGATGGTATTGATGTTAATCCACCTCTGAAATTTCAAAATATCCCAAATGGTACTAAGAGCTTAGCTTTGATAATTGACGATCCAGATGCGCCAATGGGAACATGGGTTCATTGGATAGTCTGGAATGTAAATCCTACTGAAGAAATTGACGAAGATACTGTCCCTGGAGTTGAAGGCATCAATGATTTCAACAAAACCTCTTATGGTGGGCCATGCCCTCCCTCGGGTATACATAGATATTTTTTCAAAATTTATGCTTTGAAAACTAAACTAGATCTAAATTCAAACGCAAGGAAAAGAGATCTGGAAGAAGCAATGAAAGGAAAGATAATAGCAAAAGGAGAAATAGTGGGTTTATATGGTAGATAGAGTGCTAAGCGCGCGTGCCAAGTAATTTAATCTAAAATAGATCTCTAATTGAATCGGTAATTTAAGGTATTATTTTTTCAATTTTTCTAAAACTTCGATAAGCAAAAAATATAACACATGCTAAGAACATTGGGAAAGTATACAGAGGTATTTCAGGTATTTCAGTATCCCCTTCTACAATTATTTCCAGTTTTGGTGCAAATTCTTCTCCAGCTACATTTTCTTTAGGATAGAAAGAGACAATTTCATCTGATACGTTCATTTCCTTATTTATCTTTATCATTAAACCATGATCATCATATTTACCTAAATGCCAGCCCTCCATTGCTTTTGTAACATTCCAACTAATCCATCTATTAGCTGTTGAATCGATATTAGTCGAATCAATTGGTGTTTCATCAAAATCCGGTTGAGTAGCCCAAATTAATAAGTTTTCATTCCAATCCCCGTTTACAATGTGAATATCAAATCTATGCTGTGAAGATGGGCCATCGTACATATATAATTTTAAAATAGCTGATACTATTTGATATTCCGAAGTAATTGCACTTAAATTGAATTTCAAATAAATTCTTGATGATCCAAAGACATCTTCGAGTTTATAATGCATATTGCCAGCAAATAACGCCCAAAGATATCCATGCGGTTTTTCAGGATATTTTGTATGAAGATACATGCTATTTACCCATGTATCCGCATTTGGTGGTTGTATCACAATACCAGATTGTACTCCTATAGTTTGAGGGATTTGAGTACAAAATATGATGACAATTAGAATTATAGACAATCCAAATCTTATTGTAAAATTCATAAAAAAACCCGAACAAGGAATCCTAATATATTGGGGACCTTCTAAACGGACTCTAGACAATAATGAAATAAATATTTTATTTGCACACTAAAAAATTTGACTTGCTAATTTCTCAAGTAATTACAACATGATCTACTTGAAAATATCTCTTAACAAGCATTCTTGTTTTTTCTATTGTTCTGCCGTTCTTCCCAATGGCTATAGCTTTGTCCTTTGATTCAACTTCAACAACGGCTATCTTTCTTTTTGGATTCTCGGTTATTCTGATATTACTTATTCTGGCTGGAGACAGAGAATTTTTAATTAATTCTTCTGGGGTTTCTGCATTTTCAACAACTTCTATTTGTCGACCAGTCATTTTTTTGAGAGTTTCAATGTTTTTACCATTTTTTCCAATGGCTAAACCCATCTCACCCTTTTTAGCTATAAAGATGATCCTTCCATTATTATCATCTATCAAACAATCTTCTGAAGTTGCGCCTGTTATACTTCCAAATAATGCAATGTATTGCATCTCTTCATTCTTTAAAATTATTTTCGATTCTAGCATTTTTATTTCTCAACTATTTTAAGTATCTCAGAATCACCTAGTTCTTTTATTGAAATTGCTGCCACTATGAATGGCTTCTCACTCAAAGAAGCTAATTCCAGACTTGTACCAGGAAAGGTATGGACTGGAACTTTTGATAATTTTGCATTATTTAATATTTTCCCCTTATTAGGTTCTGGGCAATTGGACGCCAAGATAACCATCTTAGCCTTTCCAGTTTTTGTGAGATCCTTTGCCCTTTTACTACCAAATTCTACTTTGCCTGTCCTTAAAACTACTGATAATTGTTTATTAAAATTAACCATTTTCTTATTTCACTTTTTGCGCATAGACATATAAACTTCTATTGATCCTGTGCCCATTGGAATTTCTCTTCCAACAATAACATTTTCGGCCACACCTTTAAGAGGATCTTGAGTGCCTTTTATTGCCGCATCGACCATAGTTGGAATAGCTATTTCAAAAGCTGCTCTTGCAAGAGGACTTGCTTTTTCGCCACTGACACCATGTCTTCCTACTTGTAATACATCCCCTGATGAAGTCATCATATCCGCAACTAGCATTACATGTCTTACATCTACATCAAGTCCTTGTTCTTCGAGTACATTTATAGCCTCTTGGATTATTATGTTTCTACCTGCCTCAATTCCAAGAGTAGAAGCCACTTCATGAATGTTGTTTGAAGAAGTCCTTCTCGGATCTACTCCCGGAAGATTAAGAACATAACCTAATCCAGAACCCTCTGTTCTTATTATCCATTCTCCCTCTTCTTCTAAAACTAATGTTCTTTTTACATCCGGAGCTCCTTTGATAATTATGGATTTGAAACTTTGGGAAAATTTCTGGAATTTTGGTATTTCAACATCTTTTAATGAAACTTCAATGTCGTGCCCGTTTACTTCGACATCATATCTTATAGCCTCTATGGCAGTTTCTACATTTCCCATGGATACTCCTCTCTTTTGCATTGCCTGAGGATCTAATCTAGCGTATATCTTCATATCTGTTATTACGGATTCTATCATCGCGATATCTTCTAAAGAAGTTGGTGTTATCATACTAGCAATTTCCTGGGCTTTCTTTTTACTTTTTCTACAATCTTTATCTAAGCGAACTGTCATCATAGGAGTTGAAGGCATCTTTCTCGCATCAACAATCTCTATTAATCGTGGCAATCCAAGAGTGACATTTTGTTCTCGCACACCAGCGAAATGGAATGTTCTAAGGGTCATCTGTGTACCCGGTTCTCCTATAGATTGTGCTGATATGATTCCAGCAGCCTCGCCTGGCTCTATTAGAGATTTGTTATAATTCTCTAAAACTCGATTTATGACCTCTTCAACAAATTTTCTTGAACCGTCTTCTTCAAGTAAAGCATTTCTTAATCTATTTTTTAGAGCATTTGGTAGATTCGCTTTTACTTTTACAATTTCTTCCTCAATAAATTTCTTACTGGCTTTCGATCCTTTTGGAAATACTAGTTTGACACTCTCAATTAATCTTTCAATATTTACTGCTTTTCCATGGTCACTCTTTGCCGCATCAACACCATCTTCCCCATATTTAAATTGTATTATGTTTCCGCTTGAATCTCTGACAGTACCATCATACTCGATTTTTAAATGCTCTAAAGCATTTATCAATCTTCTTTGCATATATCCGCTTTGTTGAGTTCTGACGGCAGTATCTACTAATCCTTCTCTGCCGCCCATTGCATGGAAGAAAAATTCTATCGGATTCAGTCCACTTCGATATGATGAATAAACAAAACCTCTAGCTTCAGCCCCGGCATCTCCTAGTTGGAAAAACGGCATCGTCCTGTCTCTATAACCCCGAAGTATCCTTTTGCCCCTGATTGACTGCTGTCCTAGACATGCTGTCATTTGCCCTATGTTGAGCATAGACCCCCTTGCACCAGCTCTTGTCATTATTATCCCATTATTATCGGAGCTAAAATAGCCTTCAGCATATTCACCTGCAAGATCTCTTACTTTGGATAACTCATTCATTATATAGATCTCCAAAGAACCATCCATAGTTTGACCTGGTAGTCTCTCCAAAGAACCTGTTTTGTATTTATTTATTAATTCATTTACTTTATTTTCTGTTTTATTCATAGCACTTTTAATTTTTTCTTTTATTTTATCAGAAACTTCAAGCTCATCTATAGCATATGTAAAACCTCTTGAAGTAATGAATCTGTCTAGAAGTTTTGCTATCGAATTTAAGAAACTCCTAGCGTCTTCCGGACCAAAGTCCTTTACAATCCTATGAAATAGGCTCTCAGATTTCTCAGCACCTATTGAATTCTTATCTATTACACCTTGTTTTAAAATTCCATCCTTAATTACGATATATGAATCGTATAGACACTTTTCTTTCAGGCATTTTTTGCATTTATACATTGTACATAAATTCGATTTCGAAGTAAAATTCATTCCTTTTGGAAGGAATAAGCTGAATATACTCTTACCACTCCAAAGATGGTTTGGTTTTTTAATATCGGGTTCTGGAATTGCATTATTATATCCAGAAGCAACTAAAAGACGATTAACCTGTTCTCTTTCTAAGAATGTTGATTTGTTTGTCAATATGTAAGCTGAGCTTAACAGATCTCTTATTGCACCTATTATTGGCCCCCCATATCTCGGGGATAGAATTTGATCTTGTACTTGCATTAAAAGTTTCGCCTCTGTTCTTGCTTCTTCGCTTTGAGGAACGTGTAGGTTCATTTCATCCCCATCAAAATCGGCATTATACGGAGGACATACACATGGATTTAATCTGAATGTTTTATATGGGAGAACTTGAACAACATGCGCCATAATAGACATTCTGTGAAGGGAAGGCTGTCTGTTAAATAAAACAGTATCGCCTTTCTTTATATGTCTCTCCACTATGAAACCAAATTGTAGACTCTCTGCTAACTCTTTTCTCTCAGTGACAAATTCTAACCTTATTCTTCTCCCATCTGGTCTAACTATATATAACGCACCGGGATAATTATCAGGTCCATTTTCAATATACTTTTTTAATTCCTCTATGTTCCATTTTGTAACCCTTTCGGGTACAGTCAATTTCGAAGCAATATCAATCGGGACGCCAACTTCATTTAGATCTAGGTTTATATCTGGAGAAATGACAGTTCTTGCAGAAAAATCAACTCTCTTCCCAGAAAGATTTCCTCTAAATCTTCCTTCTTTGCCCCTCAGTCTTTGACATATTGTTTTTAATGGTCTTCCTGACCTGTGTCTTGCGGGAGGAATTCCTGATACTTCATTATCAAAATAAGTCGTAACATGATACTGAAGAAGATCATGTAGTTCTTGTATTATATTTATAGGCACACCGGATTCCATGGCTTCTTTGAGTTTCTGGTTTATTCTTACAATATCGACAAGCTTATGAGTCAAATCATCTTCTGACCTTATCCCTGATTCTAATGTTATTGATGGTCTTACACTGACTGGAGGGACGGGTAAAACTTGTAAAACCATCCATTCAGGTCGTGCCGTACTTGTATTCATACCTATTAATTCAAGGTCTTCCTCTGGTATCCTCTCAAGTCTTTCTCTGATAGAGCTAGGAGTAAGTTTTATCGCTCCACTTTCTATTGATTCATAAAAAGAAGTTGGTTTTGCTAATTCTATTGGATATCGCTTAGCTCCACAATATGGACATTCGTGAGACTTTGCAGTCTTTAGTATTTTTTTATAAACATCTTCGGGAACTGTATTTAATCTCTCGATATTTTCTTTAATGGAATTCCTGAAATTATCTATCTTTTCTTGTGGAAGCATGATCTTCCCACAATTTCTGCAAGAATTCTGAAGCAGTTTGTAAACGAGTTTAACAAAAGAAACATGAATTACAGGTTCAGCTAACTCTATTAGTCCAAAATGACCTGGACATGAAGATGCAGTATTTCCACACGTTCTACATTTCTGTCTTGGCTCTAATGTTCCGAGCCTTCCATCCATTAAACCTGAGGTTATTGGAACGCCATCTTCGTCATAAGTATCAGCTGTTTGGATCTCAACTACCGAGAGTTTGCGTATCTCTGCTGGAGATAATAATGAGAATCCTATACAATTAACAGATTTGAAAATCTCTTCGCCAAAAGTCATCATTTTCAAGCACGGTCTCCAACTATTAATTTCGGAGCTATTCCAAGAGACATTAATTCCTGTATTAGGAGCTTAAACGCATATGATATTTCAACCGGGGAGATTGTAGCTTTATCTCCACAAATTCGGCAGATATATTTATTCTGTTTTAAATCTTGATAAGCCATTAATCCACAATTTTCACAAACCATCGCTATGTATTTATCTGATTCTTCCAACAATCTATCTCTAAGCAGGGCTGAGGCGCCATGACCTATAAGACAATCTCTCTCCATTTCTCCGAATCTAAGCCCCCCTCCTCTAGCTCTGCCTTCTGTTGGTTGCCTTGTTAACATTTGCACTTGTCCTCTTGCTCTAGAATGCATCTTATCAGCGACCATATGGTGTAGTTTTTGATAATACACTACTCCAATAAATACATCAGCCACTAATTTATTCCCACTCATTCCATCGTAAAGAACTTCTCTTCCGCTATGCTGAAAACCTAATCTTGGAAGATTTTCTCTAAGTTCTTCGAGTTTAACATTATCAAAAGGAGTCCCGTCAATTTGTTTACCCTCCATAGAGGCAGCTTTGCCTGCAATTCCCTCAATAAATTGTCCTATAGTCATCCTAGAGGGAATCGCATGAGGGTTGATGACGATATCAGGAACTACACCATCCTCTGTGAATGGCATATTTTCTTCTGGTACTAAGAGTCCTATTACTCCTTTTTGTCCGTGCCTTGATGCGAATTTGTCCCCAAGTTCTGGAACACGTTCATTTCTAACTCTCACTTTGACTAGCTTATTACCCTCTACAGATTCTGTAACAAAGACTTGATCGACTAGTCCAGACTCTGATGGTCTAACACATATTGATGAATCTCTTTTAGTGGGGCCTCGAACTTCGAACTCCCTATATTCTTCTAAAAATCGAGGAGGACTAGTTCTTCCGATAAGGACTGAATTACCCTCTACTGAGGATTCGACTGAAATTATTCCATCCTCTTCTAAAAGTCTATAATATTTGTCTCCTCTATATCCTCTTATACCTGATTCTGGCATCTCAAATTTATCTCGTAATCCACCTAAATATTGTTTACAATCAGCTTCATATACTCTAAAAAAGGTTGAGCGAACAAGTCCTCTATCGATTGATGATTTA
>JAOZGV010000088.1 GCA_026015225.1 Candidatus Bathyarchaeota archaeon | reverse complement strand
CTGACCAAGAGAAGTAATTTGAGGAGGTTTTAATGAAGATTTTTTTATTGTTTCGGGCTTGGAGAAAACTTCCCTTGTTGAACCGTCAAGGAGAACGTTCCCATCACTCATAACTACTAATCTATTTGCATAATCCGCAATCAATTCCATATCATGAGTGATTATAATAATCGTTATGCCCGATCTATGTAGATCCCTTGCTAGATCCATTATGATCTTTGAACGTGCGAAATCTTGTCCTGTTGTGGGTTCATCGATTATGAATATTTCAGGCTCAAAGACTAATACCGAAGCAATAGCTACTCGCTGCCTCAATCCTTGACTGAGTTCGAATGGGTTTGAATCTAAAAATTCTTGAAGTTCCATTGCAGAAGCGGCTTTTTTCATTAAATTCGACATTTCTGATCTTGATAATTTTAAATACTTAAGTCCAAAAGCAATCTCATCCCTTACGGTCCGACAGAATATTTGATCATCTGGATTTTGGAAAACATAACCGACTTTCTTTGCTCTTTCGACGCCAACCTTATCATGAAGTCTTTTCCCAGAGACTAAAACTTCGCCTTCAGTTGGATTATATATTCCCTTCATGATTTTTGCCAATGTACTTTTTCCAGAACCATTTCTTCCAATGAGTCCAAGAAAGTCACCTTTATATACATTTAGATTAACTCCTTCAAGAGCTTCAGTGCCATCAGGATATGTGTAACGGATATTTTTGCATTCCATAATTAAATCCTTTTGTGACTGAATATTTTCATTGATTCCGATCTTTGCTTTTCCTTTTCTCTTTACAAATTTAAATTTGCCTTGATCAAAAAGCTTAGAAATTACTTTTATACCCTCATCTAGTGTAGTAGGTAGGGATTTTATATCAATGCCTTTACTTTTAATTCTATGAGCAATTTGCGTAATTTGGGGCACTTTGAGCCCAAGTTTTAATAGCTGATCAACTTCTTGCATTATATCTTTGGGTGCTCCTTCGAGCAATATCTTCCCATTGTCAAGGACAATCATTCGATCAGCAAGTTTTGCAACATGTTCAAGTTTATGCTCTACTATAACGCTTGTCTTTTTCTCTGCGCTCAATAACCTATTAATTCTTTCGAAGATTAGTTCAGTCCCATATGGATCAAGATTTGCTGTAGGCTCGTCTAATACATAGATCTGGGGCCTCATTGCCATAATAGAGGCAAGAGCACAAGCTTGCTGTTCTCCACCGGAAAGATGGTGGGGAGTTTTATCAATATACTTTTCTAATCGGCAGAACTTTAGAGAATCATTAACTATTTCCATTATCTCTTTTGGTGGAATGCCCATATTCTCAGGACCGAAAGCAATCTCATCAAATACTGTTAAATTGAATAGTTGATTTGAGGGATTATCAAATATAAGGCCAACATAACCACACAAAATTTCTGGCGGATAATAGTCGGTACCCATTCCCTTTATAGTGACTTTGCCCTGAAGTTCACCAGTATAGAAATGTGGTATGAGAGCATTTAAAAATCGACAGAATGTTGTTTTACCAGCACCAGCGGGCCCTGTTATGAATACTGTTTCGCCTGGCTTGATTTTTACATTCAGATTAGTCATTGCAGGAGTATCAGTCATTCTATAAGTCCATGTTACATCATCAATGTCGATTATGAAATCTTTATTTTTGCTCATTGAATTGTCACAAAAAAAGTAATTTGAATTTTAAAAAAGAGGGGGTTATTGTTTATAAAGATTCGAACTCATCCTTTGTACTTCTTATTTATATACCAAATCCCCGCGAACATTAAAGCCAATGCGATGATGAATCCTATGTATCTAGCTATATCAGGCATGTCTATCATTTTTTTATTTCCTCCCCGGGAACCATGTCCATCTTGGCTCAACGAATTTTGTAGCAGTGGCTAATACAATAGTTGGGAGTACTGCATAAATCCAGCCAAATATAGGAGTGCCTGTTACGGTAATATAGTACCAAGCGCTAGCTACTGTTGGAAATGACTCAGTGACAGCACTAAACCACCAAGCAAATAGTAGGTTGTGAATCGTCATCATGTTTACTAACTGATTGACGAAAAATACCCCTACGCCTAATGGTTTATTCTTCATTACTAGTTTGTATATAAAAGGATAAGTCGCTGCGGTATATAATGGAGTCCACCAATACAACCAACCTGCAATTGGACCGAACCCAGCCATGGGAGCAAGATCTAGCCATCCAACGATCATACCTGACCATGGACCCGCCACCATTGCGGCAAGCGTTATAGCAAACCCACCGATATTTATTGTACCGCCTGGCCAAGGTGTTGGAGCCCAAAGTCCTATTGCTTCACATAGAAATGCAATGCCGCCAATTACAGCTGTTAGGGCAACTTGACGAGCTGACATAAAAGGTCTTCGTCTTGGAGGAATTTTTTCTTCGGTCATATTTTACACATCCAACTCATTCAACGCGCTTCTTTTTTTGTAGAGCACTGTATATTATTGCGATTATGATAACAATTATCATTAAGATGAACCATGGTATTCCTCTTGTTATCTCTTCTTCAGTTTGTCCAAATGCTATACTCGATGACTGAAACATCAGAAGTAGACTCAGAAATGCTATCAATTTTCCTTTTAAAGTTTTCATGTTTTTTTCCCTAATTGCGCGATATTTTAATTAAAAAAACGATAAAAAGAGTATAAGCTGAAGTGTATTTAAAATTATGCGCAGAAGGTTGGCCGCTTTAATAATTTATATAACAATAGGTTAATTCTAAACTTGAGAATTAACTATAAACACACACTTTTTTTCTACATATTTCTATAAAATTTTAAGGTTTTTTCAAAATTTTAAAATATTTTTTCCGTATTTTGGATAATTTTGGCGTAATTATAAGTTTACAATAAGGTTGATTGGAATTTTTTTTATAATAATCTTGATGATAATCTTCGGCTCTATAAAATTCTTTGAAAGGCTCTAATTGTGTTACTATTGAGGCATTGAAAATTTTTGAGTTTTCAATATCATCAATTACTTGCTCGGCAATTTCCTTTTGACTATTATTATGATAGAAAATTACCGAACGATATTGAGTGCCTATATCTGCACCCTGCCGATTTGGAGTGGTAGGATCATGCATGCTGAAAAAGATATGCAATATCTCGTTATATGATATTACTTTTGGATCAAAGATAATTTGTATTACTTCAGCATGGCCTGTTTTTCCCGTGCAAACCTGTTCATAAGTAGGATTCTCGATGGTACCGCCTGAGTAACCCGATTCGACTTTTTCAATGCCCTGCAATTCATTAAAAACAGCTTCCATGCACCAGAAACAACCTCCTCCTAGCGTTGCAATTTCTTCATCTAAAGAGGAATTAGTTTGCAGTTTTTTATCACTCAATAATTTCAATTCCTATTTAATTTGTTGAAAAAGGTGGTCCTTTCTCTAATTACTATTTCGAAATATAGTATTTATTTTTGAGAGTGTAATATAAGCGAAGCAGATCTAAGATTAATCCTATCAAAAATTGAATTTAAATTGAAGATAAAAAAAGAGGGATCTGTTAAGTTATTGTAAAGTCTTCTGAATCATTTTCTTTATGCGCAGTAGATCCCAAAGTAGATTATAAAAGTTAAAATTACTATG
>JAOZGV010000083.1 GCA_026015225.1 Candidatus Bathyarchaeota archaeon | reverse complement strand
AAGGATTTTGAGAGAACTATAAAACCGGCCATATTAGAAGCAACCTCACAAATAAAAGATGGTTATACAATCGGATTGGGAAGTGGCAGAACAATGTCCTACGTAATTCAGGAGATAGGAAAGTTAGTTATTGAGAATGGACTAGACCTAAAAGTGGTACCATCTTCTTATCAAGCTGAAATACTCGGCATTCAAAATGGTTTGAAAATTATTAAATGGACTGGAGAGAATAGAGTGGATATTGCTATTGATGGTGCAGATCAAGTTGAAGTCAAAGATCTCAACATGATTAAAGGCGGGGGTGCGGCACTTACAAGGGAGAAAATTTTAGATTCAAATACGAAGGAGCTCATCATAGTAATAGATGAAAAAAAATTGACCGATTCTTTAGGACTGAACCAACCAGTTCCCATAGAAATTATTCCATTCGGATATGGATCCATCTTTAAAGAGGTAAAAAAGCTAGGAGGAAGATCGATTTTGCGAGAATCCATCCGAAAAGTTGGACCAGTTGTAACGGATAACGGTAATTTTATAGCAGATATTTATTTCACTTCAATAGAGCATCCGAAAAAATTAGAAAGTGATTTGAAATTATTACCAGGAGTTATAGAATCTGGTTTATTTATCGAGATGGCGAATAAAATTTATGTCGCAAAAAAAGATAATAAAATAGAGGTACTTGAACGAAATTAGATGAAAATCATATTATTCATTAAAAAATAAGTGCCGGGGGCGGGATTTTCGGCGTTATTCTGTCGAACCCGCGACCTCTGGATTTCTCAAATTATTTATTAATTGAATTTATGAGTCCAGCGCTTAAACCTGCCCTATGGGGCATCTAACCAGCTGAGCCACCCCGGCATATGAAGTATGTTATTTTTTTAGACTTCTTATCTTAGAAAGATAGTAAGTCGCATAAATGCTTTTTTATTTAATAAAGGAGTAGGTTTAATAACATCCCCTAAAATTTTTTAATTAAAAAATGCCCCGGTAGCTAAGCCTGGTTATAGCGACGGATGGATGATTCCAGTTGAACCTTGTAAAGAGGCTTAATGAAAGCCGTAGGACGCGGGTTCAAAGCCCGCCCGGGGCTCCAAACCTTCGTGCACACTATATGATATCAAAGAAAAAAATCCGGATAGATTTTTGGCGGACCCACAAGGTTCCATACACATTAGCGCGCGTTTTTTTCATTCAATTATACTAAAAAAGGAAAATAAAGATTGAATAATAAGGTGATTACTTACCAACGATCGTATTTTACTATCTTTCCAAGGGAAAGACGACTTTTTTCCTTTGATGATGGATCAGTTGAATAACCTAACGGCATAAGCACCACCACACGTATTTTTTCAGGAATGCCAAGAATTTCTTTCACTTTCTTCTCGTCAAATAGTCCAATCCAGCATGTACCTAAACCTACTTCAACAGCGGCTAATGTAATGTGATCTAATGCAATAGCCACATCTATAGGATAGCACAGTTGTCCACCCCCCATAACATGACTGTCAGTCTCAGCACAAGCTACAATTATGATAGGGGCTTCTCCTACAAATGTCTGGCCACCTGCCGCTTCAGCAATTTTTTCCCTTATCTCAGGATCGCGGACAATCACGAATCTCCATTCTTGACGGTTCGATGCAGAAGGAGCATGCCTCCCGGCCTCTAAAACGGCACTCAATTTATCGTCTTCTATCGGCTTATCCAAATAGCTACGAGCACTTTTCCTTGTCTTTATCGCATCAATAACATTCATAATAATATCACTTCTAAGAACGCCTTATTCCTCTTATTTTAAGTTTGTACTATACTCATATCGACATTGACCAGGATGAGTGAATACTCACATGTCATAACCTTTTTAGAAATTGGCTAACTACATTATTTCTGCTCATGCTTATTTTCGAGTTTGCTAGATTTTGAATAAGCTGTTACAGATTCCAAACTCTCATGTGTAGTAGAGAAGGTTTTTTGTCCTTAAAATTCTCATCACCAATTTTTTTATCATCAATCTCCTTGGAGAATCTTTTTTTATGAGTAAATCATAATTCAATTATTTTATTCTTGGAGATGTATTATCCATTGAAAGCGCGCGCGCTCTGATTGGATTTCGTGGGATGCCTAGCCCAATTTCAACTTCTGGGCAGATCGGGTTAAAATTTACAAAAGGGCGTAATTTCTTCACAGAATCATCGGATATAACAAGCTCATTATATCTGCAGTGAGCAAAACCTAAACATTTACTCACAACAATATTAGGTTTAGTAGAATTCCTCATTAATTTCATCAATTCCGATCAAGAATTTAGATCGTCCACTCAGTAAAAGGATCCATTATTTTTTATCTTCAGAGATTTCTTTGCATATTTATTGCTGTGTAAATCTTATTACAGTTTTTGAATTTAATTGAATATAAGTTCTTATTTAGCCAAAGTTAAACACTATCAAAGTTAATTGTTATTTGGTGAAATTTTTGGTAGGAGTAAAATTGCCAAGGATGATGAAACAGGAGATTAATAGTCTCATAAAACGACAAATCCTTTGTAGGATAGCTTTTAAAGGGAATGCGCATCCGTATATGGCTCCTTTTCAATACGTCTTCATGAATGGCAGTTTATACTTTCACTTTACAGATTATGGTAAAAAAATAAAGCTGCTTGAACAAGATAGGCGAGTTTGTGTGGAGATAGAAAGCTACCGACCGGATCTTAGCGAGTATAAATTTGTAGTGTTGAGGGGCTCTCTAAAAATTGTTGAAGACCCTGATGAAAGAAAAGATGTAATTGATAAAATGGTTGAAATCGGGAAGGAAAAAATTTCAAGAAACTTTCTATCTGCACATGGCTTGAGAAAGGAAGAGGGGTGGGATTCTCTTAGCTCTGATAAATCACTCACTATAATAAAGCTCGAGGAAGTAGTCGAGACTATAGGACTAAAATCCTTTTAGTAAATCAGCTATATGAATGTCCAGAATTTGAAATTATGTGGTTAATTATATGAAATCAATCGAATTCCTTAAATTGATAATTAGTATTTTGATCTGTCATTCCGCTGGATTCATTGGTTTGGTTTTTACCAGTTCTGCTATCCCAACATGGTACGATTCTTTAAAAAAACCATTTTTTAGCCCTCCGAATTGGATATTCGGGCCTGTTTGGACCATTTTGTATACACTTATGGGAATATCTGCATACCTTGTTTGGCGACAGGGTATAAATGATCCTCACGTTAAGACAGCTCTGATTATCTTCGGCGTACAATTATTTCTAAATGCCATATGGTCGCCAATATTCTTTGGTTTCAAAGCAATACATATAGCACTTATTGTTATAGCGATTATGTGGATTGCAATACTATTGACTATCCTAGCCTTTTTCAAAATCTCTACTGTTGCAGCAATATTGCTCATACCCTACATCCTATGGGTCAGTTTTGCAACAATTCTAAATTTCTCTTTATGGGCGTTACAATTTAGCTAGAGCATCGATTAATTTCTCAAATTTATTATCAATTCTCTTTTTTATATCCAATGCTCCCTGCAAACTTTGTAGGCCTATTCAGCATATCTAATCACTTATACACAACTAGTATTTTGTATTTTGTTGACGAAGGTAACGACAATGGTTAGATGCCCTCGATGTAATTACGAATTTGATTTAAAAAGATCTAATAGAATTCGCCAAATGCTCGATTATCTCTCTATGAATAACGGAATTAAGTTGCATGAACTCCAGAATCATTTTAGAGAAAAATGGAGTTGCAGCAATACAATAATATCAAATTTATTGAAAAAATTAGGAAAAGATAGAATGATAAAAGTAGAGAATTTTCGGGTCTACATAACAGATGAATGGTTAAAAAAACAAAAAAAACTGAAATAAAGAATTGGGCTTCAAAGTGAAGTTTGATTAATTATAGAATGTGAACATAACGAAGAATCTTTTTCAATTCTGAAGGGTTTTCTTTCTCAAAGACTGAACCGCAGCGAGTGCAGTAATTGGCATCAAACGGTTCATCACCTTTGAACTCTATAGTTCTTCTAGTTTTATGTCCTACTAATTCACATAACATTATTCATCTGATATAAAAGGAAAAGCAAATAGTATATAACCGATATTCATAAAATCGATACAGCGATTCTCGACATATATAGTCATTAATTTAGCTACACTAATTGTAAATAATATTCAAAAAAGAGAGAAAAAACGAATTAAGCTCTACGCTTATTAACTATGACAAAGATCGTTGATAGAGCTCCGAAAAGTCCAACTAATGCAATGTAAGGTGTGCTAGAATGTTAAGTTTGTTCACGGATGCAAAGTATCCGGCTACAGTATATCCCTGAGGTTCTGGCAAAATCGCCACACCCAAGACACATACGCGCTTTTAATTGCCAGTCTTTTCAAGGATCTTTTCTTTCAAGATTTGATATATCCGTTCCCAATTCTCTGCACGAAAAACATTTTGAGAGTCTGGAAAATTAGAATTCCAGGGCCTAATGTAAAGAATCGCTTTTGCATCCGCCTTATTTGATTCTATCAGTTTCATCAGATGAGGGGAATCATCTATGTAGATATCATACCCAAAACTCAGTTTCTCAGCTACGTCTTTAGCAATTATCAACGATTTATAGGGTATTTTGTAGTCTTTTAACCAATTCTTTACGTATGGAACTGTTTTTTTATTTCTGCAGGTTACAATGTCAATGATCACCGACTCTGATTCAGTCAATTTCACTAAATATTGGTCTAAATCAGGTTCTGTTGGAGGAATGATCCACCACATAGACCATACTTCATCTAGAAAATCAAGAAGCTCTTTTTCTGAGAAGCCCAATTGTTCAAAAAAGTCCCAATCCTTTATCTGATCGAGCGATAGATCCTTTTTGCAGCGCTCTTTATAGATCGAACAAAAGCCTTCTAGAAGTTCTGCTAGAACTCCGTCCAAATCTAGAGCTATCTTGTATTTCAAAAGCTGTCAACTTCTAACGGAATATAATAGAATATCTATAAGTTAACTCTAAATAAAAATCTAGAATAATAAAATTAAGAAAAAAAGAGTCCCTTACTCTTTAAAAAATGCTAAATTGTGCAATATTTAGATAAATTAGCGCGCGCGCTTAAATAATAAATGTAAGAAATACTAAGGGTCAGTTAGCTAATTAAGTAATGCTTTCTTCAGGAGGCCAATCAAAATAAATATCTCTGCACATCTTATAGACTTTGAAAAATTTACTTTATCTTGGAGTAAACTCAGGCAAATTAGGCCTCAAAACATCTTCACATTCCCTCCATTGCTAAAAATTTGGTGGCGAGAATTTGGAGAGAAGAATGAATTATGTTTACTCGAAATTCGGATGAATTCTAAAGTAATCGGCATAGCCCCCCTTTATCTAAGTGATGGAAAAGCTTTCTTCTTAGGCAGTTCCAACGTGTTCGATTACTTGGATTTTATTATAGCTCCTGGTTTGGAGAACGACTTTTTCAATATTTTGTTAAATGAACTTAAAAGTAAAAATGTAAATCGAATGGAATTAGAACTTGTAAGGGAAAATTCTTCAGTTCTTAAGAATCTAATAAATTTTGCAAGAGCAAACGAATATCAGGTAACTCTTAATGAAAAGGATGTTTTGTTAGAGATGGATCTTTCTGGTTCCTGGGAAAAATATCTTTCAAGTCTTACATCCCGACATAGACATGAACTTAGACGGAAATTTAGAAGATTTCAGGAGGCAGGACTTACGAATTTTCAAATGATTGAGAATCCAGAAAAAATATCTGGATTTTTGGATCTTTTTTTTAAATTTTTTCGTGAAAACAGAGATGATAAAGAAGTTTTCATGACATTTAGAATGGAACGATTTTTTAGATCATTAGTCGATGTAATGGTCAAAGCACAACTTCTCAGACTAGGAATTCTAGAGTTAGATGAAAGGCCTGTCGCTTTTGTCATATGTCTTGATGATAAAGAAACGTTGTATCTTTATAATAATAGCTTTGATCCAAAGTATCGTAATCTTAATTTAGGTTTTGTGAGCAAAGCATTTTCCGTTAAGCACGGCATTAATTTGGGTAAAAAGATGTTTAATTTTTTAAAAGGAGACGAAAGATACAAATATCACCTAGGTGGAAAAAAAGTTCTACTATATAGTTTTAAAATATCGCTATAGTAAAGTAAATAATCAGGTGACTTTTTGAAAAAATTAAGAATTGCGATGCTAAGCGTTCATAGCTGTCCCAATAAGCAACCCGGAGGAAAAGATACAGGGGGTATGAATGTTTACGTCAAAGAGCTGGCAAAGGATATAGGTAGAAAAGGGAATCTAGTTGATGTTTATACAAGGGCTCATGATCCTGAAGAAAATGGGATTATAAGATTTGGTTCTAATTCTAGATTAATACACATTAAGAGTGGTGATATCACAGAATTAGATAAGCTAACGATATATCGATATCTTAACAATTTTGCCGAGAACATGATAAAATTCATTGAAACACATAAGCTCCAATACGATTTGATACACAGCCACTATTGGATGTCTGGTTATGTTGGTGATTTAATCCAAAATAGAATGGAAATCCCCCATATTACTATGTTCCATACATTAGGTTCTGTAAAAAATGCAATTGGTATAGGAGAAACTGAGCCAGATTTTAGAATAAGAGCTGAAAAGGATCTCGTTAGAAAATGTCATAAAATCATTGCCTCAACTGAGGCAGAAAAAGAACAGTTAGTTCATCATTACGATGCCATACCCGAAGTTATTAGCGTCATACCTTGTGGAGTGAATTTAAGGTTATTTAAATCCATAGACAAGAGGATAGCTCGTCAGGAATTACAATTGAATGATGAAACAAATATCATCTTATTCGTAGGAAGGATCGTTCCATTAAAAGGTATTGAGAACTTAGTTAGAGCTATGACTTACCTAAAAGATAATAAGTTTAAGCTATTCATAGTAGGTGGAGATGACTATAGTTATCATGAAGTGAATAGACTTAAGAAGCTATCACGTCATTTGCATCTTGAGGATTCTGTGATCTTTCTTAGCTCAATGGATCAAAAGATCTTAACTTATTACTACAGTGCTGCTGACGTATGTGTTATTCCATCATACTTTGAGAGTTTTGGTCTAATTGCTTTAGAATCATTGGCTTGCGGCACACCTGTTGTGGCAACAGATGTTGGCTGCATGAAAAGCGTAATACAGGAACCCAAGACAGGATACATTCTTAATGATAATGCCCCTCGCAATTTAGCAGATAGAATATCGGAGCTGCTTTCAAGATCCAATTTGAACGCTAACTCAATCAGGGAATCGATAATAAAATTTAATTGGTCAAACATCTCGAAAGCAATACTCAAAGAGTATAGGTCAACACTTGAATGTGCTAATCCAAAACCTTTTCAAACCATAGACTTGTCTTCCATACCTTAAACCCCTGAGATCGATATAATCTGCAAGCAGCCTCATTTTTGCTATCTACATTTAATTCCACAATCTGAATGTCTTTATTTTTCAAACGTCTTAATCCTTCAAAAAGTAGTATCTTCCCAATACCTTTTCTTCGATGTTGCGGGTCGACTCCTAACATGTAAATGCGTGCCTGCGGTTTTTCTTTTAGATCTAACCCGATCTCATTATGGTAGATTTGCATCCAACAGTAACCTATCAATTCATTTCCGTCATATCCTACAATGATATCATTCGTTAAATAATCAGAAAAGTTGATACGATTGGATATCTCTTCAATTGTATTTGGATGATACCCCCAAGTATTTGCAAAAGATCGATTCTGAAGTTTAGTTAACTTTTCCTCTTCTCCTCGTTTGAGACATCTGATTTGACAATTTTGCGTCTTATTTTTTAGTCGAATCTCTGAGAGATTTAATCTTAAAATTGGAAAGGATCGTACAAACTTAAAACCTAACTTATTAAGAAATTTTTTTCCCACTTCATTATCGATGAGTATATTGGTATGAACTACTTTAGCTCTTTTTGATATGGCATAGTTCATTGCGGAATTTACAAGCATAGTACCTAAACCCTTTCTACGATGCGCCGGATGGACTAGACAACTAAGTATTATCCTACCTATATCGAGCTCTGGAATAGCGTTTGAATAGCCGATAATATTTCCGGCTTTTTCGACCAAGAACAGACATTCTTCAGGATGAAAATCTTTTCTTTTAATAGTATTTTCTCTCAAGTCTCTTGGCGAAACATAATCTTCGTTAGTTAATCTTTCACTTTGAACAATAAGCTTGATCAAATCAGTATAATTTTCAATCTGATAGTTTCGAATCTTATATGAATCATCCATTTTGGATATAAACCGTAAAAGTTGTATATTCTAAATATATACCATTCGATATCAAAATTTAAGTTAATAAACGCTAAGAGGGCATATAATGTTGATTGCCGATATTATGGTCGTTACACCACATCCAGACGATGCAGAATATGGAGTCGCTGGAACTGTTGCGCGTTGGGTAAAAGAAGGAAAAAAGGTCGTTTATATCGTATGTACCAATGGCGATAAAGGAACTGAGAATACAAAAATAACTCCTGAGGAACTTGCTAAAATTAGAGAGAAAGAACAGATTGCAGCTTGTAAATTACTTGGAGTAAAAGAAATCGTATTCTTAAGACATTCGGATCAAACTCTAGAAGATACGCACGAATTCAGAAGAGAGATTGTATGTCAAATAAGAAAATTCAGGCCCAAAATTGTCGCGACTGCCAATCCTTATCGACATTACATATGGCATCGCGATCATCGAATGGCCGGACAGGTTACATTGGACGCTGTTTTTCCATATGCAAGAGATCATCTTTCTTATCCTGATCTGAATAAAAAGTGTCTAAAACCTCACAAGGTCAAGGAAGTATTGCTATGGGCATCAGATGATATCAATTATCTATCGGATATCAGTGAGACTTTTGATATTAAGATATCCGCTTTAAGATGCCACAAGAGTCAAATTGGAACGGGGAAGCAAGCTAAAAAAGTAGAAGAATGGATAAGGAATTTAAATCAAGAATACGCAAAAGACGAGAGTTTCAAGCTGGCAGAAGCCTTCCATCGTGTTGAAGTACCATATTAAGCTTGGTTAATTGCTATGACAACCAAGTAACATCGCCGTAAATGTTAGGATCATGAGGCTTTGAAGAAAAAATTTCAAACTTTTCTTTCTCTTCTTTAATTAATGTCGAGTCACCATGTCCTGGATATATTTTCGTATCTTCAGGTAGTACAAAGATCTTGTTTTTAATAGACTCTATAATTTTTTCAAAATCAGAAGGTGACCATGTTTTGCCTGGTCCTCCAGGAAAGATAGTATCCCCTGAGAATAAGTAATTACCTAAAAGGAAACATAGACTGCCGGGAGTATGGCCAGGTGTATGGATTACTTTCAATTCTAAATTTCCAAAAGAGATAGTATCTCCGTCAGCCAGTAGAATGTCCGTAGAGCAAGAAAGGTTTTGCGCATCAAAAGGATGAGTAGCGAGAGGAATTTTTAACTTTTGTTTCAAAAGAGATAATGCTCCGATGTGGTCCATATGATTGTGGGTAAGTAGGATATATCTTAGATTAATGCCTTTTAATCGATCTAAGATCTTATTAGCTTCATCAGGAGCGTCTATTAAGACTGCATCTTGAGAATTTTGAGCGATTATTATATAGCTATTCGTACCGAAAGATCCTAACTCCATTTTTTCTATTTGAAGATTTTCATCCTTTTTTATAAGCACAGTCATACCTACCTTAAGAGCACACGTTAATTCCTTAATTTAATATACATTATAAAAAAGTATGTTTAGTCTTTGTAATATCTTCTAATGGAAAATTTTGTGATATGACTCTGCTAGCGCTTCAACCTATTAATTTTTAGAATAATTTATCGAGGGCTCGCTATATTTAATGAAAAAAGGTTCTCTAAAATTCTCAAAGAGATTTACCCTAATAAATAGATATTAAGTAGGTTTTAACAAAAGTGAAAATGTTAAATGCTTGTTTAAGTGCGCTCTTTTATGTTTATTAAATTATGGGAACTAAGTATGTTTGGTGAAAATCATGAGTCTCAATCGTAGAATGGCAATTGCGACAATAAGTATTGCAATACTTCTAGCTATATCAGCATTATACATCCACCAATTTACATCTCAAGAGGGCGAAATAACAAAGCTTACTTGGAATCGGAGTGGTGGATTTATAGGTTTAAATGAAAAACTTACTATCGAGTCTGATGGATCAGCAATGTACAAATCAAACTTATTCGGAGATGGAGAACTAGACCTCACCGAATCCGAATTTAAAGATCTTCAATCCCTCTTGAAGGATGTAAGCTTCTTTGAACTGGACGATTCATATGATGCTAAAATGGGTACTGCAGATTATTTCACTTACAGGCTTACTGTTCATACAACTTCAGACGAAAAGACTGTCGAGTGGGTCGATAGTTGGGCGGCAGAAAAAACCTTACCTCGAGGATTAGAAAAGACTCAAATTCATATACAAAGCATTATAGAAGAAATACATTTGAAGATAGGGGCTTCAAGAGAAGCCAATAAAAGAGCTATAGAAATGGCCAAGAACTTTATAGTCCAAGCACCCACTTTCAAGTTCGATGGTATTTTAGATACCCTAAATGTAACGGATAGTAGGATACTTGAGAGTTTCTCAGTTCAATACATAATAACTTTAACCTTTAATTCGAGACATGCAGGTTACGGAAACCGAGAAGGCCAAATTCTAGCTCAAGTTATAACACCACATATAGCGGTAGTTAAAGTCGTAAACGATAATGTTGTTTCAGCAATAATGGATAATAAATGGGATGAATTACATCAAGAATTCATACCATGAGTTTGTAATACACGCGCAAGAATTTGCAATAACCTTTTTTTGAAAGATTAGGAAGAAGGTAATGGAAATAATTAGATTAATTCCTTGACTTAGATTGAAGTTGTGCACAGATATTCATAAATGATTATTTATAAAATGATTTTTTTACTTCGAGGGTTTTACGAACAATTAAATGATTTAAATCATCTATCCCACATTTTTTTAAATAGATGATGAAAATGAGAAATAAGTCAAGAGAAAATTCAAAAACTAAAAAGCTTTTTAATTTTAATGGAGTCAATCATCTCGCAATGGTTACCGGAGATATGGACAAAACTATTCGTTTTTGGAGAGATCTGCTTGGTATGAGGTTGGTAGCCGGATTAGGAAAAACAGGTTATCGTCACTACTTCTTCCAGCTGTCCGATACCGACTTAGTAGCCTTTTTTGAGTGGGCAGATACAGAATCTGTTCCACACAAAGACCATGGGAGGCCAGTGAAAGGTCCATTTATTTTTGATCATGTTTCTTTTGGAGTAGAATCGGAGGAGGAACTATGGAAGTTGAAGGATAGGTTGGAGGCCGCAGGCTATTCTGTTTCAGATGTAATCGATCATGGATTCATCCATTCCATCTATTCCTTTGATCCTAATGGGATTCCCATAGAATTTAGCGCCAATGTACCAGGAAGGGATATAAGAGAAAAACCTACTATTGTAGATTCGGATCCTTCTCAAGTAACCTTAGAGGGACCAGAGCCCATTCCAGAAAAATGGCCAGCAATTAAAAAACCAACCCCTGAATCCAAGAGGATAGTTTATCCAGGAGCAGGAAGCGAACTCTTTCATGGGAAACGAAAGATGAAATAACTTTGAAAGGATCAATATATCCTGATAGACTCGATCGAACAAAATAACTAGGTAATTATAACAACAAAGCACGCGCTATTGATATTGAAATTAGATCATATACCATATATCAGTTCTGTAATACGATTATGCTGACGGATTAGTCTTTCATTTTTTCCAAACTTTTCCTTATTTTCTTCAGTTCATCCAAAATTTTAACGTTAACATCTCCCATAGCTGCGACTTCAGCTTCAGCCTCTATAGCCATCGGTCTAAATCGTTTAACACGAGCCATAACAAAGTCCTTGACTTCCTCGAAATTCTTAGTTCCCAATATGACGGCTTCAGCAACTTTAGCACTTCCGCTACTTCCCCCAGCCGAAAATCCCGCAGTCTGGATAGAAACTTTCCCAAGTTCGAGTCGTCTAGATAGCGGTCCTTGAATTACTTCAACATTGGTAACTCGATTATAAGGTACGATACTCTTACGCTTCCACCAAACTCCTTTTTCAACGATTATATCGCTCTCGGTAAGAAGATATGATAAAGAAGAATGAAATTTTGGGATCCAGAAAGCTGTGAAAATAACTATGACAATAATTGGAGAGAAAAGAAAGAGCGAGACCACAAAAGCAGTCATTTGTCCTGAATCCATATAAATTAGAAGATTTACGGGGATGGCCCAAGAAAGGTAGAAGACGATCAATCCAATAACTAGATATGTATTGTAGAGTTTCTTAAAATTTGAATGCGGTTTAAAAATTTCATTAACCCTAATAGGATTTTTCAAAACAAATCCCTCTTGTTAGTATCGTGCCCTCCCAATTAAAAAAAATGTATGAGTTAGTTAAAGGGTACACATAATATAAATAATAAAAATCGAACTGCTCCTAGAATACTAAAGAGGTTTTTTGATTCGTTATTTTTCAATTCCAAATTCAAAAAGTATAAGAAGCTAACTCCTAACTTTTTTCCACAACATAATTAATAATGTGCACTAATATGACATATAATAAAAAAATCCTTCCTTATCCTTTTAATTCATGAGATTAGGTAATTAAAACAATGGCCATCTCCCTTTCTATAAGCTTTATTTCCTTCAGATCAAATGCCTCTTTAATAATAGGTGCTATAAGTATTCCTTTGAATCGTTCGAATCTGTTTTTAGTTAATTGTAAAAATTTCAAAAATGAATTAAAACCGTGATTAGCGGTTAGATATTCGAAACCATCTAACAGAACAACTCCATTATTTGTCGTATTTAGAAAATTGTTAATTAGAATCGATATATCTATCAAAGAGTAAATAGTTTTTACCTGCTCTATTTTATCTCTAGTCAACAAGAAAATTGATGGTAAATCCAACTCATACAATTGTTTGACTAAAGGAGGGAATTTTCGGGTGATGCAAACACCCTCATATCTACCTGAAATTAGATCTGAGAAAATCTCATATGCCCTTTGAATTTTTCCTGTGATAAGATAACAATTGCCAAATTCAAAAGAGTGTTTTTTAATATTTTCATCGTAATTTTCGACCAATATATTATTTGCATTTAGAACAGACAAAAATTACACCATGTTCAGATAAATATTAGTTATTAAACAAACAACACTCAATAATTCGGATTATATTATTTTGTAAAGTTTTTTGGGATATTATATTTGAAACGAGTTATTTAAAATTTGTCTTTGTGTGACACATAATTACATATTAGTAACAGCTAGCGATTCATAATATTTGACTTTTCAGAAGATTTGGATTAAAAGCGCTCCCCATCTAAAGAGAATTAAATACAAAATAGCGCGCGCTATTCTGTTCTAATTATTACAGACGA
>JAOZGV010000079.1 GCA_026015225.1 Candidatus Bathyarchaeota archaeon | reverse complement strand
TGTCTATGAGAAGTGGAAAACATTCGATATTAACTCCTCAACTCTTGCCAGTTCAGTGATAGAATCTGGTGGAATCCCGATGTTTTTAGGGATAGTTCCTGATGATATAGAAAAATTACGGAAAACATTAAATTCTTCATTAAAGCTTTGTGATTTAGTTTTATTATCTGGTAGCACTTCTGCAGGTGCGAGGGACTACCTAGTCTCATTAATGAATGAAATTGGAAAACCAGGAGTAATTGTACCTGGCATTTTAATAAAACCTGGTAAACCGACTATTGTCGCTGCAGAAAAAGGTAAAATGATCTTTTGTCTTCCAGGAAATCCCACTTCAGCTCTAGCTATATTTCATATCCTAATTAGACCAATTATTTCGAAGATGTCTGGAATTAATGATGTTTTAGACAGTGATTCTATATCTGGTAAAATCGCCTCGCGAGTACATTCTGCAAAAGGTAGATTGGAACTACTTCCAGTTCATATTTTACTTGATAAAAAGGGGAATTTTATTATTCATCCCACTTATGGAAAATCAGCTTCGATATCATCTTTTGCTTTAGCAGATGGATTTATGCTCATACCGGAAAATAGAGAAATTGTTGAAGAAAGTGAAACCGTTAGAGTAATTCCTTTTAATAAAGATTTCACTCCTGCCGATATGGTCTTTAGTGGAAGTCATTGTGTTGGTTTAGAACTTATTATTTCAATGCTAAAAAAAATGAATCCTTCAATAAAGATAAAATCAATTCATATAGGTTCTATTGGAGGCGTGAATAGTATCAAGAGAAGTGAGTCTGATATTGCTGGAATTCATCTACTGGATGAAACTTCTAGAAAATACAACTTACACATGCTGAAACAATATGATATATCCGATAGTGCTTTGTTGGTGAAGGGATATAAACGCGAGCAAGGGTATATTGTTCAAAAGGGCAATCCAAATAGGATAATGTCTCTTGAGGATCTGATCAAAAAGAAATTTGTCTTTATTAATAGAAATGTTGGATCGGGCACTAGATTGTTGATAGATACGAACCTAAAGCAAATAGCTGAGAAGATGAAAAAATCACTCAAAGAATTAACAATAAATATTGATGGTTATCATGTAGAAGCAAAATCTCATTCAGCAGTCGCTGCGGCTATTTATCAAAAAAAGGCTGATGTTGGAATTGGAATAAGGACCGTTGCAGAAGCATATGGGTTGGATTTTATCCCAATTCAAGACGAAAACTATGATTTCCTAATTAACAAGGAGAGTTTGCAAAAAAAATCTGTGAAATTCTTTCTTGACATCTTACGATCAAAGGAATTTAAGGAATCACTTAAAAAAAATTATCCCGGATTAGGTCCTGAGAAGGATACTGGGAGATTTATATCTAAATAATAGATATAGTGCCCCAAAATATTAATATATAATCATTCAATTTCACCTCTCCATCTAAGGGAGTGAAATGATGGCCCTGAGGAGGCTGGGTAAGGTACTTCATTCTACTAAAAACAAAAGCCTCATTGTCATACTGGAATCTGACAATCCTTTTCCAAAAATTGGAACTAAAACCTTTAATAAAAAATTATTCTATGTGGGCACCATCAAAGATATTATAGGAAAGGTATCTTCTCCTTATGCAACTATAAAACCAGAAACCCAAGATTTCTCTAAGTATGTTGGAGAAATACTTTATTCTATTTCTGAAAAAGATTAAAGAGAGTGAAGAATTTTTGCTGGGAAAATCAAAATCTAGTGAAGATGATTCTGTTTCTACAGAAGATAAAAAAAGAATTTGCCCAGAATGCGGTGGTATTGACTTAATGAGGGATTATGACTTGGCAGAGATTGTATGTGTAAAATGTGGCTATGTTATTGATGAAAAGATTGCAGATACTAGGCCAGAGTGGAGGGCTTTTGACGACGAGCAGAAAACAAAACGAACACGTGTTGGAGCCCCAATGACATATACTATACATGATAAGGGTTTATCGACTACCATAGACTGGAATGATAGGAAATCGATAGGTGGAAAAATAACTTCGACTCAGAGGATGGAGTTATATAGCCTGAGAAAATGGCAAAGGAGAGTTCGTGTTTCAGATGCAACAGAAAGAAACCTTGCCATGGCTTTATCCGAATTGGGGAAATTTTCATCAGCCTTAAATCTTCCAAAGAATATAGTTGAAACTGCTTCAGTTATATATCGAAGGGCTATAAAGAAGAGGCTTATTCGAGGAAGATCAATACATAATGTAACCGCTGCTTCAATATATCTATCATGTAGGCAATGTGGTATCCCAAGAACTCTTGATGAGATTGCTGCAATTTCAAATTTAAATAAAAAGGATATCGCAAGAAGTTATAGGTTCATGGTAAGAGAGTTGGGAACCATCGTACCGCCAGCTACTAGCAGAAATTACGCAGCAAGATTCTCTAATAAATTAATAATTTCAGGCAAAGCCGAAGGTATGGCTATTAAAATCTTAGAAGTCGCAAAGAAATTAAAGTTAACAAGTGGAAGAGGCCCAACTGGAATTGCGGCTGCAGCCACTTATCTGTCAACGGTTCTGGCAAATGAGAGAAAAACACAAAGGGAAATTGCTGAAGTGGCAAATGTAACCGAAGTTACTATAAGAAACCGATACAAGGAATTACTGGAAAAACTATTGATCGAGGTTGATATCTAATGCCTTTGTTGATATAAAGTATAATTGGTACAAGTGCTTCACTATGGAAATAAAGGTTGTTGATATTAAAGTTCCAGAAAATACAAATATGATAATGGGTCAAAGTCATTTTATAAAGACTGTTGAGGACGTTCATGAAGTCTTAGTTAGTTGCGTACCTGATATTTCATTTGGGCTTGCTTTTTGTGAATCTTCAGGCCCTTGTCTCGTAAGACATTCTGGAAACGATCCCAAATTGGAAAAAATCGCATCTGAGCACGCTTTAAATCTAGCAGCTGGACATAGTTTCATAATAATGATTAAAAACGCATATCCCATTAATGTTCTTAATGCTGTAAAGGACGTCCCTGAAGTTTGCAATATTTATTGTGCAACCGCAAATCCAGTTCAAGTTATTGTGGCAGAGACGGAGATGGGGCGATCTATTCTTGGTGTTGTAGATGGATCAAAGACAAAAAAAATAGAAGAAGAAAACGACATTGAGGATAGAAAGAGATTGTTAAGAAAGATAGGTTACAAATTATAGTTAACCTCAAATTTAAGCTATTTGTTAATAATTCTTGAGAGAAATATGTGTTATGTTGAAGGTTTTTAATACATTATCGAGAAAAATTGAAGAGTTCCAGCCTATAAATGGAAATAGAGTCAATTTATTTGTATGTGGTCCCACTGTATACGATCTATCGCATATAGGACATGCACGAACTTATATTGCATACGATATAATAGTGCGCTATCTTAGATTCAAGGGATATAGCTTATTTTATTTAATGAATATTACAGACGTTGATGATAAAATAATAAAAAGAGCTAGAGAAACAAATCAACATCCATTAGAACTAGCGAATAATTTTGCTCAAGAGTTTTACAAAGATTTAGCATTTCTAGGAATTAAAAGTATCAACCTTTTTGCAAAAGCCTCAGAACATATTAAAGAAATAATATTCCAAATAGATGAATTGATAAAAAAAGAATATGCATATGTCGTTGATGGAAATGTCTACTTTAACGTTTCAAAGTTTAAAGACTATGGAAAACTTTCCCATCAAACAAAAAATGAGCTAAAAAGACACAGAATTGAACCAGATCCAAAGAAGAAAAATAAGATTGATTTCTCACTGTGGAAGAGTAGAAAAGGAAAACCAGTATGGAAAAGTCCATGGGGTGAGGGCAGACCTGGTTGGCATATTGAAGATACTGCGATTACGCTAACGTATTTTGGCTCTCAATATGACGTTCATGGTGGTGCGCTTGAGCTCATTTTTCCTCATCATGAGGCTGAAATTGCTCAAGCGGAATCCATGACAGGAAAGAAACCGCTTGTCAAATACTGGATTCATACTGGAATTGTAAACGTTAATGGTCTAAAGATGTCAAAATCTTTGGGAAATTTTATTACCATTAGGGATATAGCTAAGAAATACAATTCAGAGATTCTAAGGTTATTTTTCGCTCAGAGCCACTATCGAAGCAGTATTGACTTTAGAGAAGATAACTTGAAAAAGGCAGGAGAAACACTAGGAAATCTGAATAGAATATATAAAAAAATTTACGATCTTCTGGATAAAGTCTCTGATGATTTACAATCCGAGGATGAAGCGGTAATAAAGAAAATTGAGGAATATGAACATAAATTTTACTCAGCTATGGATAATGATTTTAATACGCCGCTTGCAATTTCAGCATTAATATCGCTTGGCAAAGAATTGGATAAGCGAATTAATGAAACCACCTGTAAAGGAACTTTGCGGCTAGCTTTGGAGTCTTTTGATCGTTTTGGATCCCTATTAGGTTTATTTGAATATAAAGAATGGAATAGATTTGAGGAAAAAATTGTAAACGAATTGATCAAGATCATCATTAAACTTAGAGAATATCTTAGAAAAAGGAAGGAATGGAAAATATCAGATGAAATAAGAGACAAATTAAATAAGATGGGGATTTCTCTTGAGGACAATATAGATGAGCGCAATTAGCTACTAAGCAATTAAATATTGAATGGAAATACAATGAATGTTTAAATTTATTAATGTCGCTTTTTTATTTGAAGATGCTTAACGGTGCGATTAAATGCCCAGAAAAAGCGATACTGCACATCAGATGTTGACCCTAATTATGAGTATGGGTAATGATGGAATTCTCCAGTCTGAATTATGGAAAAAAATGAATGCAGATAGTAGAGAAGGGTCAAGAACTATCATACGACTTGAAAAAAAAGGTCTAATAGAAAGAAAGAAGGAACTTCATGAAGGAAGATGGACTTATAGGGTTTTTGCTAAAAGAAAACTATCAACAATCGACTCGATTTTAAATGTCCCATGTGCAGCTTGTGATTTGGAAAATAGATGTAGTGAAGCTAGCTCTATATCTCCGGATAAATGCTTAAAATTAACCGAATGGCTTTTAAATTTAGAGAAGAAAAAACAAGAGATTAGCGTTTCTGAAAATAAATAAAACTCTAATTCAAGTAGCTAGATGTGCCCTTAAAATGGGAAAGAAAAATTCTCTATGGTTACAAAAGCACAGAAAAGATCATTATTTTAAACTTGCTAAAGAAAGAGGCTACAGAAGTAGATCAGCATTCAAGTTGCTCCAAATATCAAGGAATTGTAATCTTTTAAAACAGGGTAAAAAAATAGTGGATCTCGGTGCTTCGCCAGGGGGATGGATTCAAGTTGCAAGGAATTTTG
The DNA here is from genome assembly GCA_026015225.1 of Candidatus Bathyarchaeota archaeon. GTDB lineage: Archaea > Thermoproteota > Bathyarchaeia > 40CM-2-53-6 > RBG-13-38-9 > JAOZGV01. Next base: position 7,560 of record JAOZGV010000079.1, on the reverse strand, counting down.
TTGGTGATGAAGGATTTATTCTTGGAATCGATAAAAAACCTTTGAACCCTTTTTTTAGATATGAAAACATAGAAACTTTAGAAATGGATGTAAATGATGATTGTATATTTGATACAATTCTAGAAAAAGCTCATGGAAAAGTTGATGTTGTAATTTCTGATCTATCTCCTTCTGTATCTGGGGCCCGAAGCTTAGACAATTTCAGACAAATAGATTTAGCAGAGAGAGCTTTAGAAATCGCAAAAAAAATATTGAAAAAAAATGGAAATTTTTTAGTAAAAGTATTTGACAGCCCTGAGTCTCAAGATTTTTTTAAAAAAGTGAAGAGAAGTTTTAAAAAGGCAAAGCGAATAAAGCCTGATGCAAGCACCCGAAAAAGTTCAGAAATTTTTTTTATTGGTTTAAATCTTCAACCTTCACATAGTATAAATCAATTTGAAAATGAGTTTATCAAATTGAAATAATATCAGCATATTATGTATTTATATGTCAAGTATAAGCGCGCGCGCGGCGAAATGCCCAATTTGTGGAACTAGGATGGCTAAGTTTAGCAAGAAATTATTGTAAATTTTAAAAAAATGAGTATGTTAGAAATTAAAATCATAAAAATACCCCCTTAGGAATTGTACTAGAAGTCTGTGTTTGAAGTGGAACAGATTGAATTCATTCATGGGGGAGTTGTATCACTTTCACTAACAAATTTTTCTTTTAGGCCGAGTTCTCCCGAAACATATGCTTTCTCCTCTTTACCCTCACTCTTACCTATCGCTTTGGCTTCGAATGCGCAACTACCGCTCCATATAATAGTACCGCTTTTTTCGATAGAGGTTCCAGCTTCTTCGTTTAACTCCATTGAATCATAGCCCGTTCCTACTTTTGCTGAAACTTCTATTTTTTGTAAATCCGTCTCCCCTTTTACTTTCCAATTTATATGTCTATCGTCTTCGCGATCTAATTCTATGGAAATTTTTATGGTCATAATTTCACCTATTATATTATTCATTATTGTTTTAAAAAAACCTGATGTTTGAATTGGAATGTTGAAGTTGAAAAATATTGTTCTATTTTTCTGAGGAGGATTATTTGTCGCCTTACCAAACGCTATAGGTGGTGTATATATATCCATTAATAAGCTCGGCATATTTGTTCTTTATATAGCATTATTCGGTCTTATAGGAGCTATATCTTCAATCTTTGCTATTAGAAGATGGCGTAAAGACTAACTCTTCTTTTTTTATTATTCAGAACTTCATTCTCCACTCAATACTACACTCTTCCTAAGATTGTCCAGAAATTATAGTAAATTTAGAAAATCAATATAGGTAGAAATCATCAAGATAATTACCTCCTAAGGATTTTAAGAGTAATACTATGTAGCGTGTGCACGTGAATTAGAAATACCCAAGAACTAATATATTCATCATTGACAAATATCTATGGAATTGGGCACAATATAGAGCAAAAACGCTAGATCACAATTCGGTTGCAGAATATATATTTGATCTCGTTAGAAAAGATCGAGAGAAAGCTGAAAAATAGGAAAATAATTTGAAAAATATATACTTGACGTTTTCGTTAACTAAATCAGCATATTATATTAAATAAAATTGTGGATCATCAAATGAAGAAAATAATCTACGTTTCTTTATTTACTCTAATCATTTTGGTTGCATCTAGTAATTTTGTTAATGTAAATTGTAACGAGGAAATTATGTGTCCTAAGTTAGAGAATACGGTAACTATAGACGGGAAATGGACCTCAAATGATGAATGGAATGACGCTATAAGTGAAGAACTTAGATTTGTTTCAAACTCAGGTAAAGCATATTTTAGGATAAAACATGATGATGAATCGCTTTTTTTACTAATAGATTACGTTACATTGATAAAACCTCAGGAAAGAGACGCTGCTGGAATTATGATCGATACCGAAAATGATGGGGGGGACATCATGCAAAAAGATGACTACTTTTTAGGAAATATATATATGTCCGAAGAATCTGCCTTAACGGTAAGGGTCTGGGGTACTGGAGATAGAATCCTAGAAGATCTTTCCGATCTAGATTGGACTCTAATCACAAAATTGGATTGGGAACTAGAACCAGAAGGCTTTTTAGTACGCTCAACAAATGATGCGGAGAATGATCCTTACTCTACAGATCCCCATATGATATGGGAATTTAAAATTCCAAAATCCGAATTTGAATCGGAAACTATAGGTTTTCTAATTTTTGCTATTAGTCTAGGTCGAGAGACCGGGGCATGTTATCCGCTTATTGAAATTGATAAGCTTGATAATCCTGACCTTTGGGCTGAATTAGGATACTCTAATAAGACTTTGGTCCAAATTGAAGATGAATCAGAGTCCACACTCACGACCACATCAGCAATCAATATAACCGATCTCCCAAAACCCAACTCTGGCACGAGTACGACTACAATTCCCACTTATACCGCTACTAAAACAGAAGAGATTACTGCAAGAAGAACTACAAGCGAAGAATCTGGAGCTGAAAAAATAATTGAAAAGTTGCATGTAGAATACATAATAATTGGATTGCTGATCGTTTTAATTATCCTTTTAGCCATTTTGAAACTAAGGAGATATCCATTAAAATCTCGTCAATAATGGTTGATTTCTTTTAGAAACTAGCGCGTACGCTTAATAAATTATTAAATGAAATTTTAATTAGTAGATTATTGTCAGACTTAAGGTTGGCAGCTGTGATGAAAATCCCCTACATGTTTTATAATGATCTGTTTAGAGAACATATTAGGATTGTTAAAGGCGAAGGGGTTTATATTTTTGATGAGAATGGAAAAAAGTACTTGGATGCAACAGGCGGTTCTAATGCCTCTGTTCCTATTGGGCATCGTGTTGAACAAATTATAAACGATATTTTAGGCCAAACCAAGAAAGTATCTTTTGTACCTATGCATTTATTTTCAAATGAACCAGCCGAAAGGTTAGCTAAAGAAATAGCTAAATTATCCCCTGATGGTCTAAAAACTACTTGGTTCGTTAATAGTGGATCCGAGGCAACTGAAAATGCCGTGAAAATAGCTCGTCAATTTCAACTTGAAAAAGGAACACCTTCAAAGTATAAAGTAATAACCAGATGGCAAAGTTACTTTGGAAATACGCTTGGCGCTTTAGCTGTCGGAGGCCATACATTCAGACGCAGTAAATACATTCCTTTATTGAAAGATATGCCACACATTCCTCCGGCATATTGTTATCGTTGCTGGTTCAATAAAGAATATCCTAATTGCGACATAGATTGTGCTCAATTCCTTGAGAGAGTAATTAAACAAGAGGGGAAAGACCACGTCGCGGCTTTTATTGCCGAACCTATTGTCGGCGCAACAACGGGTGCTACAGTCCCTCCAATAGAATATTACCCAATAATTAGAGAAATTTGCGACAAGTATGATTTAACACTCATAATTGATGAAGTCCAAACTGGTGTGGGAAGAACTGGAAAGTGGTTCTGCATTGAGCATTGGAAAGTATCGCCCGATATCATGACGACAGCAAAAGGATTAAGCGGAGGTTACACGCCGTTAGGAGCGGTTATAGTTAAGGAGGCTATAATGGAACAATTTATTCGAAATAAATCAAATTTGGTTGGTCTTCACACTTTCAGTGCAAATCCAATTTCTTGTACTGTTGGTTCATCGGTCTTAAAATACATTGCCTCAAATAATTTAGTTGAAAAATGTAGAGACGCAGGAGAATATCTAACTAAGCTTCTAAAAGAACTTCAAGAAGAGTCCTCGATCATTGGAGATGTCAGGGGTTTAGGATTGATGATTGGAGTTGAATTCGTTAAAGACAAGGAAAACAAAGAACCATACGCTCCGGAAATTGGAATATGTCACAAGGTAACTAAGGAAGCTATGGAACGAGGAGCTATTGTTTATCCAGGTTCAGGTACCGCAGATGGTATAGTTGGCGATCATATATTACTAACGCCACCATTTATCATAGCACAAGAACAAATAGATGAATTGGTCTCAATTCTAGGTGAGACAATTAAGATAGTTGAAAAGAAGCATCCTCCGTAGAACTTGAAATGCGCAAGTTTACGCAATGTTTAGTATATGATTTCTGAACATCATATCTAATATTATTACTCTTCTAAAATTGCTACAGCTCTTATTGGAGCTCCTCCACAACCTTTAAGCTTTAATGGAAAACCAGCAAAGGTAAATCTCTTTCCTACGACTTTATCAAGGTTGGCAAGATTTTCAAAATGTATAAATTTTTTATCTCTAAGGGTCTCATGACAGGGAAAGATCTTATTCTCGCTTTGATCAATAGGATTGTCGGGAGTAACAGCATCAATTCCAAATGATTTGACTCCTTTATCATATAACCATAAACAAGCCTCTTTAGTCAAACCGGGATTTCCTGAGGGGTATTCTGACGTTCCATGAGTTCTATTCCAATGCCCGGTATAGAGCAAGACAATTTCTCCTTTTTTAATTTCTAAGTTACTTTTTCTACAGGCCTCCTCAAGATTTTCTGGAGTTATCCAAGTTTTTGGCTTTTTATGACTTAGATCTATACAAACAGCTGGTCCATAGAATAGATCTAACTGAATTTCATCGGTAGTAATCGCCTCTGTACTAGGATCAAAATGTTTTGGAGTATCAACATGAGTTCCACTATGGGAATTTATATTCAACCATTCTGTTGTATATGAAACATCATTTAATTCTTCAGCAGATTCTTCATGGCTTATATAAGGGAAGATGTAAGGGACAGGATGTGCTGGATGTTGTCCAAACCGGTCTTTATGTGTTAGACTCTGACTCAGATCAATTATTTTAACCATATTACCATCTCATCCGAATATAATTTGACTCAGTTTTTTCAAAAAGTTTTCGACAGTGTAATTTAATTAACAACGTTTACTTCAAATTCTAAAATGCTATTTCTGGGCTCTTCTCATTGACAATTCTTTCAAAATCGACTTTAATTCAAAAATTTTTGCATTAGTCCTGAAACCAGCTTTATGGAAATGTGTTATGGAATTTTCAAATCCTCTAAGTTCCAATTCCTTAATAACTTCTTTCACAGAAATAGTCTTAATTTTTAATTTACTACATATTTTGTCTACTGCATAAAAAAGAAGGCACTCTTGTTTTTCAACTAAAATTTCGCGTAAAATTTTTTGAGCTTCAAACTTTCTATTAAAACTCCTTTTCTCTAACTCATCAAGCATAATTCGACAGAAATCCTTGTCGTATAACTCTTCTAGCCATAAAGGGCCAGCAAAACTAAATTTCTTCCCACAAACATTGCAGGAAGATTTAATTTTACTCAATTTATCGAATATTTCTCGATTTAAGCAATCAAAACAATGTGCAATATAACCCATCTCTTTAAGACATTTGTTTGCAGCTAAGATTCCTCGGTTTATTGATGCATAGACTCTGGTAAAGTGATGTGAATGATAACATAATAGAATTTTAATTGCTAAATCATTTCTTGCAGCAATTGACACCAAGGATCCTATAAGTATACGGGCCCCAATCTCATGACAATATTCAGTTCTTAATGGCTTTCCTCCATACTTTCTCCTACAAGCTATAGGTTTAGCTCCGCATAAAGGCGCTAAATCAGTTGCCGTGATAGCTAGAAGCCCACCATTTTTAATCGCTCTTACAGCAGAATCAAGATAAGGAGCAGGAGATCCAAAAGGATCAATATCAATAATGTCGAATCTGTTTCTAGGTATCGCATACATATTTAAAATGACATTGGAGTCAAAGCATTTTAGGCTCACTTTTTTATCAATTTTATTACGAATAACATTCCTTTTTGCCAAGCTAATTGCTGATGGATTTAAGTCGTTAATAATAACTTTTTCAATCCCTTTGATCTCTAAAGCATATCTTACACCTCTGGCGCCACAACCGGTCATTAGATCGCAAATTTTTATATTCTTTCCAATTTCCTTCTGATAGGATTGAAAAGCTAAGATTGAGATATCCCTCTCGATTTCCATCACGGGATTATAAAACACTTCAGCCTTCCTTATTTTTCCATCCTCTTCAATTTTTTCAGGAACTAATAGTTCAGCAAAACCCTCATGCTTCGAAACCAATTTCATTGGAAATTCCTCCAAAAGTTGTTGTTCACTCAAATTTATTAAATGAATTCTTAAAATAAAGAATTAGATATCCATATAACTTCATTAAAAAGGCGTAAGTAAATTTGATTCGATCTTTTTTCCTAACCGGAGCACCAGGTGTGGGTAAAACCTCAATTATCTTAAAGATTGTAAATTCAATTAGAGGCGCAGGTTATGAAGTTGGGGGAATGGTTAGTAGGGAAGTCAAAGAAAGGGGGGTAAGAATCGGGTTTGAATTAGAGGATCTGAACACAGGCAGAAAGGGATGGTTGGCTCATAAAGAAATTTGTAGGGGTCCAAGGATCGGAAAATACTTCGTAAATATGAATGATTTAGACGCCATTGGAGTAGGAGCAATACAGAATTCTTTGATTAATCCTAAAATTAATTTAATAGTGATAGATGAGATAGGACCTATGGAACTTTTTAGTAATAATTTTGTTAATGCTGTTAGAAAAGCTATCAATAGCGATAAGCCTTTATTGGGATCGATTCATAGAAAATCTAAACATTCTCTCTTAGATGAAATCAGAACAATGGATAAAATTAGTATAATAACAATAAATTTTGAGAATCGTGATTATATACATAATGATATAAGTTCAAAAATAATTAACTTAATTTAGAAATTATCTCCAAGAAGGGATTAGTTGTTTTAGACTCAAATTCTGTTAAATGAAATAGTTGATTCGATTGATAATTTGCGGCATAGATGAGGCGGGGAGAAAGTCTTTATAATTTGTCTATTTTCCCTAAAGGCTCATTAATAGGCCCTCTAGTCATAGCTGGAATAACATTAGAGGATGATAGATCAAACTCTTTGGAGAAAATTGGCGTTAAAGATTCAAAACTTCTGACATCTAATCAAAGAGAAAGAATAGAGCCCCATATAAAGAAGATCTCCAAGAATTACGCCTATTCAATTTTATCTCCAGAAGATATTGACAAAGCTGTTAGAATGGGTAAGAAGTTGAACTTTTTAGAAGCAAAGACTATGGCTGATTTGATCTCCAAGCTTAAACCCGATATTGTTTATGTGGATGCAGTTGGACAAATTGCTGAAAGATTTGCTTTCAATATATGCCGGAATTACAAGATGGATATAAAAATAATCGCTGAACATAAAGCAGATACTAAATATCCAACAGTCTCTGCAGCCTCAATACTTGCTAAAGTAAAGAGGGATGAAATAATATCGGAGCTTAGGACAAGGTATGGGAACTTTGGATCGGGATATCCATCTGATCAAAAGACAAAAAAATTTATCAGAGAGTGGATAAAAAAATTTGGAAAGGCTCCTCCCTTTGCGAGAAAATCTTGGGCGACTATTAGGAAATTTGAATATCGTGAATTGAGCGATTTTGAATCTTCTAATTCCTCTTGAGATCTAAGATTTTATGAGTTATTTTCTACTATA
>JAOZGV010000070.1 GCA_026015225.1 Candidatus Bathyarchaeota archaeon | reverse complement strand
TATAGTATTCTAACTCCTCTTTGGGCGAATTCATCAGATTTCAAACCTTTTTTGATAGTTAATTTATGAATAATTATATACATATTTAATTTTAGGAATATTGATCAATTATTTGAAGACAAATGACTTAGGATTTAGATTATTGTTTTAGAGGAAAAATATAAATGATTAGTATAGGTTTAATTGGTAAGTCAAATACTGGAAAAACAACATTTTTTAATTCAGCAACTCTCCTTTCAGCAAAAATTTCAACATATCCTTTCACGACAAAAGAGCCTCATGAGGGTACTGGGTATGTTAGAGCACCCTGTGTTTGTAAGGAATTAGATATAAACGATAATCCTAAGAATTCGGCTTGTGTAGATGGTTGGAGATTTATTCCAATCGAGCTAATTGATTTACCTGGATTAATTAAAGGTTCTTGGAGAGGAAAAGGATTAGGAACCCAATTTCTAAGTGTTGCTTCTCAAGCTGACGCGCTTCTTCACATAGTAGATGTATCTGGAAGTGTAGATGCCAATGGAAAACTTACAAGACCCGGTATGGGCAATCCAGTACTTGATGTGTATGATATTGAAGAAGAATTAAACATGTGGTTTACTAAGCTCATCATTAAAAATTTGAAAACTGTTGTCAAACATGTAAAAAAAGGCACTACAACTGAAAGTGCTTTATTTAACCTTTTGACTGGATTGAAGGTGACCTATAAACACATTAAAAGTGCTCTCCAACAACCGGATTTAGAAGGAAAAGGAATTGAGGAATGGAGGGATGACGATGCAAAAATTTTTGCTAAGCGAATCAGGGAACTATCAAAACCTACTTTAATTATTGCTAATAAGATGGATCTACCGTTCTCCAGTGATAATTATGCAAAATTAGTGGATGTATTTAAGGGCGTATTCGTAATTCCTAGTTGTAGTGAGGCGGAATTAGCATTAAGGCGGGCTGAGAAAAAAGGACTTATTAGATACGTACCTGGAGAAGAAAAGTTCAAAGTCTTGAATAAGGGGGGTCTTACAAAAGAGCAGGAAAGAGCACTAAACTATGTTCAGCAAAGAGTTTTTTCAAAATGGATAATTACTGGAGTTCAGTTTGCCCTTAATCTTTGCATATTTAAACTTTTGAGAATGAATACGGCATATCCTGTAGAAGATGCTAAAAGATTGTCTGATAAAAAAGGAAATGTACTCCCTGATGTATTTTTAATTCCAAGTTATGCTGATATACATTATTTGGCCTCTGAAATTCATTCGGATCTAGCTAAAAATTTATTATTTGCACTCGACGCCAGATCAGGATTGAGATTACCAACTGACTACATAATAAAAGATAGAGATATAATTAGCATAGTATCCGCTGTGCGCACGCGCGCTAAAAAATAATCATTAAATACAATTATTTTGAACGCACAACTTTAAGTAAATCGGCTTTTGTTATTATTCCTCTAGTTTTCCTTGTGTAATTAACACGCGCGCGCGTATAATTTTTAAAATTGTTAGTTCATCATTAAATTTATGGAAGATATAATTGATATTTTTAGAAATTATAGATTTGTTGATTTAACGCACACTCTACGAGAAGGGGTACCAAGTTTTTCACCATATATACGTCGCGTAATGAAATCAATAGATCATGGAGATTTCTATAATTCTAATATCATTCAAATGGCAGAACATCAAGGCACTCATATGGACGCCCCATCTCATATAGGCGGAAAAAGAAGCATAAATGGAATTCCAATTCATCTATGCTTCGGCCCATGTAATGCAATAGATCTTACTTATAAGAAGAACGGTGAGTATGTTTGGCCTGAAGATATTAAGAGATATGAAAATAAGTACGGCAATATCAACAAAGAAGAAATTGTCTTATTAAATTATGGTTGGGATAATCAATGGAAAATTAAAAGTAAAAAAAATCAACAAAAAGGCTTATCTAATTTTTATAAAAATTTTCCGGGGTTATCTAAAGACGCAGCAAATTATTTTGGTGATTTAGGAATAAAGTTGATAGGAACTGATACTCCTACAATCGACGCTTACACAAATTTTGAAAAGGCTCTGAACTCAGCCATCGTGGAGCCTGCACATAAAGCTCTTTTGATCGATCATGGGATCACAATAGTGGAATGCCTTAAAAATTTAGATAAGATTCCTATAAAGGGGGCTTATTTTTTCGCATTCCCTTTAAAAATTTATCAAGGTTCAGGATCGCCAGTTAGAGCTTTAGCTTTAACTCCTAAAAAAAAGAGTTAAATTCATACTAAGTTGGTTTCCTTTTAAGCAATTCTTAACTAGAATCACTATTCGTTTTTTTGTTTTCCTTTACCCATGCTGATTTCATCTATACTTCTAATTGTTGCCCCATGATCGTTAAGTGATTTTCCTATTCCATCATAGTCAATATTTGTTCCTCTAATTGTTAACTTAATCGTTTCTGTTTTAGCATCAACTTCAATAACATTAATGTCAATTTCTTCTACTCCATTTACTTCACATAATGTTCTAGATAGATCTACAATGGAACTCTCTCGTGGTTTCAGCGAATCAACTACAAGTCTTCTTAAATTCACCGTCAAGATGTCTAACCTATGAATAAATTATAAAGAGAAAGTTTAAAAATAATGCCCTACGTTTATCTTTTTAACTCAAGATAAAAGACTCGAATCCAAAGCAATATCTTAAATCATCCAAAACAATTTTGCATGGTGATATATTGGTTTTTTTTCGAAACTTTCTTAAGAATTTTAGTAAATATTCTGAAATTAGTGGCGTTAATGAAATTTTAAGAAGATATTTTGTAATGAACGCTTTTGATGGTGCTCTCACAATGTTAGGAATAATAATGGGGGCTTATCTAGCTGGCGTTATTGATCCTATTGTTATTATAAAAGCAGGTATGGGTGCAGGATTGGCTATGGGAATCTCAGGAGCATGGGGTGCCTATATGGCAGAGAGAGCTGAGAGGTCAAGAAATATGAAAGAACTTGAGAACGCAATTTTTTCCAATTTAGAAGGAACAATGATTGATAAAGCTTCAAAAACCGCTATGGTATCGGTAGCTTTAGTTGATGGCGTTTCTCCCTTAATAGCTACTTTCATAGCGATTCTACCATTTTTCTTAGCGGTTTACTCGAATATCTCGATTTTTGTAGCGATAGCATTGTCGATAGTTATAATTATGTGTATGCTTTTTTCGTTGGGTGCGTTTCTAAGTAAAGTAGCAGGTGGAAGAATAATTTTTAATGGCGCAATTATGGTCTTAGCTGGGATTGTTACTCTTTTCCTATGCTTCTTTCTGATTTTTTAATGTTACATTTAATTTTTTTTAATTGATATAACTCAAAATTGAAATTCCTAGACGGTTTTTGAAAATTGGTATAGCTTATGTTTTTTATTCAGTACAAAGCCATAAGATTTTTACATTTCATCAAATTAAGACATTTCTTAAAAAAATATTTTTAATGTGCGCAAGTTTGTTAATCTAAAGGGTTTAAAAAGTGCCCCGGTAGCTTTAGCCTGGTTAGATACTTGGAGATCAGGTAGCAGAGAGCGTTGGCTTGGTATATCCCTCAAAAAGCCAAAGGTCGCGGGTTCGAATCCCGCCCGGGGCTCCAAATTCTGAATTAGATTTTCTGATTAATTTTTTATGATAGCTCGCATTTTTTATACATCTAATTATTCGAGTTGAAAAAAAGTGGAAAATCATAAAAAGGAACTTTTAGACAAGGCATTTGAATTAGGCAGAAAATACGAGATCGAGTATTATGGCTGCTCACAGTGCGCTTTAGCATCCATTCAAGAAACACTCAAAATTAGAAATGATGATATATTCAAATCTGCATCTGCATTAGCAGGGGGTCTAGGTGTAACAGGAAATGGAACTTGTGGGACTCTTAGTGGAGCTGTTATGGCCATTGGACAAATTCATGGAAGAGTGCGCGAAGATTTTAAAGATGAAAAGAAACAGCGCAAGAAAGCATATGAATTAGCAAGAATTCTCATCGAAAAATTTGTTAATGGATACGGAAGTGTCATTTGTAAAGACGTTCAGAAAAAATTAATGGGCCGCTCTTACAATTTATGGATTCCAGAAGAACTCAAAGAGTTTGAAAAAGCCCGTGGTCATACAGATAAATGTCCAATTGTGGTTGGTAACACATCAAAATGGGCTATTGAGGTATTGCTGAGAGAAAACTCCTGAAGAATACTCAAAAAACACAATATTTATTTTTCTGATCATTCGTTCCCGCATCACACGCGACCCAATTC
>JAOZGV010000178.1 GCA_026015225.1 Candidatus Bathyarchaeota archaeon | reverse complement strand
GCTATTAATTCCTTTTGCCTTGCTATTCTATGCAAAACGTGGCTTGGCCATGAAATTATTTTCTCCAATTATTACTCGACTATTAAGGCCAAAATGGATTTAACTACATTTTGGATGGGGACCAAAGAAGTCACCGTTGGTAATATAAGATATTAGTCTACAATAGAAATCCTTGCATTCTATGAAATCTTCGCAATCTTTGCATTTTTTTATATCCTTTTTTTTACTCCTCCTCTGAAGTAAATCCACTTCTTAAATGATCCAACTATACGACCTGCGCGCGCTATCTTTTATCCAAAGTAGAAAATCATTACTTTTTACTATAAAATATTGAATTGAAGTTTTTAAGTTGCTTTAATAGAATATATACACTATCTAGGCCTTCAAAGTAAATTCTTCTTGCAGAAAAATTGAAATTGTTATCCAATTAATTTATTTTGTTTGATTTTAGAAGAATCGAGCTTATATTTTTTGGTACTAAATCACATATAAGAACACAAAGAAAAAAAGATGATCGAGAAAATATTTATGAGACTTCCTATATCTCATTATTGAAAGGTGAACTCTTTGGACGAATTAGAAAAAATTAGACAAAAGAAGTTAAAGGAATTGTCTGGACAGAAAGAAAGAAAGGAGAAAAATTTCAATGCCCCGGTTAAAGGTTCAGATGATAATTTTGATGAGATGATTAATTCTAATCCATTAGTTTTAGTTGATTTCTGGGCTGAGTGGTGTGGCCCATGTAAAATGATAGCACCAGTCATTGATGCTTTAGCTAAGGATTACGCTGGAAAAATCTTAGTTCTGAAAATTAATGTGGATGAATGCCCTCAAACAGCTTCAAGATTTGGGATAATGAGCATACCAACGGTTTCGATTTTTAAAGATGGAAAAATTGCTGATAATATAGTGGGCGCCGTTCCAAAAACAGTACTGGAATCCAAACTTAACAAATATTTATAACCATTGTTAAGTTCGTAGGAATCTAAAAATTGAGTACAACGACTCTTCTATTCTAAGTCTTTTTTATATAATGTTTTATCCCTTTTCGGGTCAAATAATTTTATGATACCTTATCTTGATACGATTGTAATTAGGGGATATCCCATAACTCCGATCGAAATAATTAGGCTAAAAAGTACAGATACAATACTTAAGATGATGTGTATATTAAATAAGAAACTCAGATAGAATCCGACAATAAGGTCACTATTGAAATTTGAGAAATTATGTCCTGCGCTATTCTGTAAAGAATTTGTATGCATTTGAAATATTATCGATTTCAATTATTTCTATATCATAGCCGGCATCTTTCAAATAATTTTCCAAAATTACTTGTTTGGGTTTTGAAGTGATTACTTTAAAGCCTGGTAACGGTGTTTGTTCTTCAAATTCATAAATAGTGACCGAACTTTGGGCTTCTGGAACAAGAAAAATTTCTACCCCATTTTGTGAGGCTGCTAAACTCTTCTCTAAGATACCTCCTACTTGACCTATAATGCCATTTGGACCTATTGTGCCTGTAATATAGACAGTTGGATTAATTGGTTGATGGAATGTCGCAGCAATTAAAGCTATTGTGATGGCTGCTCCAGCACTTGGACCATCGACAATTTGGACTTCCTCTTCAGCTTTGACTGTAAGAATGACATCGGTTTTTTTTAATGAGATCCCAGTAAAATTCTCTGTTGCAATTAAAGCTGTTTTTGCACTTGTTTGCAAATCTATTCCTATTTGGGGTTGAGTATTTATCAATAGGCGTCCTTCTCCAACCTCCAGCTCAACATTTAAACTCATCACAACACCCTCGTATTGAGTTTCAAAGTAACCTCCAGAAACTTGCTTAACAGCTACGATATCGATATTTGATTGACCAATAAATCCTTCAGATGCATCATTACTTTTTAATAACTTCGAATAAAATTCCGCTTGTTGTTTATAGTATTCTAATTGATTTTCTAGTAGTTCAGATCTTTGATTTAATATATTTATGGTTCGATCAAGCTTTTCATTATTCTCAACAATAGAATTAACTTCATATCTAAGTGAAGAATTATTGTATGATTGTATTGCTAAACCTGTACTAAGTGCTAAATTAAAAACGAGACTAATTATTAACAAATATTTTATTTTTAACTTACTCTCATTTTTTTTACTCAACAGTTTTCATCTTTAAAAATTTTTCCAAGTAATATACTAGGAGCAGTTAAATTATTCTGTATAATATAAGATTATGCGCAAAGCTATTAATAACGTCTAAAAAATTTTTTAATTCAATTCTAGAATAGTCAAGAATAATTCCTAAATTTCTTAATACTTACATAAACTGACATTGCTAGGAGGAAAGAAATAAAAAAAATATAGCTTGGATTCAAAAAATTAAGATCAGATACATAAGGAGCAACGTCAGTATCTTTCACAGTTTCAATCTTTGCCAGAGAGGGGGCATCCCCTCTTTGTTTTAAGGGGGCTTCTAAAAATAGAGAATTAAAAGACACTAACGATAGTGCTAAAAGAAATGCGACAAAGCTATATATAACAGCTCTTTTCATCAATCAATAACCCCAAATCATATTTTTAAAAGGATTATATATAATTCTAATGAATGAAACAGCCTCTAAATCGAGCAGTTAAATTTTAAAATATTCTCTCTCTCCAAATTTTTAATGCCTCATACCATGAAATAATGCTGGCGCTTATGGCTAGAACAATAGCAACGAAATCTGGGGTTGATCCTATAGCAAGTGATTGGATGCCGTAAAGAATAAAAACCGAAGAAAAGAATACGGCATAAAATAAGTATCTCGGAAGAATTATTCTTCCAAATCTTAAAAAGGAATTCAATACTCCTACCTTAACCTGCTCTTTTATTGAATATCTTCCAAATCTATCTTTATTAAGTAGCCCAAGGCGTCTTAATTTTTCAAGATGGTGCAAAGCAACACTTGGACTCGATAAATTCATTCCTCTCTGAACTTCGCGGACGCCAAGGGAACGATTTTTTTTTAAAAAGAAAACATATACTTTAAAGCTAGTACCTTTTAGTTCAGCTTCCAAATCTATTTTTCTTTCTTTATCCATTTTTTCTCTCTCAGAAATTTTATTATGATTTTTTTAAAAAAATTCGAATTAGTAATGAATATTGGTTATTGATAATATCCATTTCATTTTTTCTATAAAAAATATGAGAAATGTGCAAACTATAACTCCCTCAAATTATATAATGAACTTTTTATTAGTTTATTAGTTAAAATATTGTAGATAAATGGTGATATTATGGCTTCAAAAGAATTGTTAGAAATGTTAAATAAAGGAATTGCGCGAGAATTGCAAGTTGCGATACAATATATGTGGCAACACGTTCTTTGGAGTGGTGTTCAAGCATTTGCAGTAAAAGATGAGTTGAAAGACATAGCAGTAGCTGAAATGAAGCACGCAGAAGCGTTTGCTGAAAGGCTAGCATATCTTGGAGGAATACCAACAACTAAACCAGACCCGATTTTTATTGGTAATGACTTAAAAGAAATGCTGGAACAGGATGCAAAGGATGAAGAAGTGGCAATTAATCTATATAAGCATGCTATTGAAGTTGCCCAAAAAGACGGAGATATCACAACAGAGGAACTTTTTAGAGAAATATTAGAGGATGAAGAAGAACATCACGATACATTTACAAGTTTACTTGAAGGAATGTGAGCTATCTCTAAATTACTAAATCTCATCCTATTTTTTTTAATAAATCAAAAAAATTCGAATTTATTCCAGACAAACATTATTTGTGCAACAATTATACAATCGATAATATCTGAAAGAAAATGAATGATATTATATTTAGGACTTTAATTCCAATTATTATTTTAATCGGTGCAGGAACGCTATCTAGAAAGATTGGCGTATTGAAAGCAGGTGATGAACGAGTACTTAGTGCTTATGTGTACTTCTTTGCATTACCGGCTCTTTTTTTTGTTAATATGTCTGAAATTAATCTGGTAAAGGAGTCTTCCGAATTTATTCTTTCAGCAATTTTTCCAATATTTTTTGCATCATTTTTAATCTATATAACATCAAAAATACTTAGATTAAAAAGAGACTCTCTTTATCTTCTAATTTTTAGTACAATATTCGGAAATGTAGCATTTTTTGGAATACCCTTTGTTATGTTCGCATTTCCGACAAGACAAAGTGAAAATCTAGCTACGTTAGCAGCAGCTTCAATTTCCTTAATAGCGGTTCCAATATCAATTACAGTACTTGAAATTTATAAATTGGGAGAATCGTCAATTTGGAAAGGTATTAAAGAAGTGGCTTTTAGACTTTCAAAAAATCCTATTATTTTTTCAATTATAGCCGGCACTTTATTATCAATTTTTAATTTAGACCTACCAGATCCTATATCTACTACTCTTCATATGTTAGGTGGAACGACTTCAGTCGTTGCAATCTTTATGCTTGGAGTTTTCTTATACGGGAGAAAATATGGAAATATTTTAAAAGCTGCCGAATTAAGTCTATTGAGAATTATTTTTCTACCGCTTATTGCTCTTTTTGCTGTAGAATTATTAAATCTTGAATATCTGGAAAAATCTATAGTCATTCTTATGCATAGCTCGCCAATCGCTGTTTCTACAATAGTCTTAAGCGAACGCTATAATTTTCATAAAGAAGTGATAGCTTCCTTAGTGTTGATATCTACAATTGGAGCTGGGCTATATCTAAATCTCTGGCTTTTAATTCTTGGAATATATTGAATCGATTTTAAAACGAAAATAATAAAAAACAGTCTCAAAATACAATTTAATTCTTATAATTAGAAAAAAAGCCAAAATATTTCTATAAAGAAAAATAGGGTTTTATTGATGGTTCTAACACCTTTTCATTATTCAATTCCATGGATACTTAATCAGTCCTTTAGACGAAAATCGAATCTTCCTTTTTTAGGTTTAACAGCGATGGTTCAGGACTTTGAGGTCATATTTTTATACTTTTTAGGAATTGAATGGCCTAATAACAGATTTATCTTGCATAGTTTATTTGGGGCTATTACTGTTGATTTGCTATTGGCTTTTACTTTAGCTCCCTTATGGTTTTTTTCCATCAGAAAGTTATTCAAGCTGAAATTTCATTTTAAGCTTCGTAAATTCGACATTCCATTAGGAATTCTTTGCTCAATTTTTCATATTTTTATTGATGCTTTACACCATCGATATAATCCAATTTTTGCACCTTTTTCCTCTAAAAGTTTTAATGGACTTATAATTTTTGGTGATTGGATCAAAGCAACTTTTATTATGCAGTTTATTTTTTCAATGTTATTCTTAATGATCGTTATATACGAAATTCGAAGAAATCGATCCATAAAGGAATTTGTTAAATCATTCTTAAGCGCGCGCGCGCTAAATTGATGCGAATAATGGCTTGAATTAAATCAAGTTATATTGATCGTGAAAAGAATTGATGAACGATACAGAAAAGAATAGAGTTAGAAAAATAATTAATCTGCTTAAAAAAAATTACCCAGAAGCAAAAATCGCACTTAAATATAAAAATCTCATTCAGTTGTTAGTAGCAGTAATGTTGTCAGCTCAATGCACTGATTTGAAGGTAAATGAAGTAACAAAAGATCTTTTTCAAAAATATAAAAGTGCTGAAGATTTTGCAGATGCAGATCTCAGAACATTTGAAAAAGATATAAGATCTACAGGTTTTTATAAAGTAAAAGCTAGACATATAAAAGAATCCTTTGAAATTATTGTAAAAAAATACGATTCAAAGGTACCGCCTAGTATGGACGATTTAATAAAATTACCTGGTGTGGCAAGAAAGACAGCTAACATAGTTCTCTCTAATGCTTATGGGATTATAGAAGGCATTGCAGTGGATACGCATGTTACAAGACTTTCCCAAAGATTGGATCTAACACACAATAATTATCCAGACAAAATAGAACAAGATCTAATGAAGTCAATTCCAAAGAAAGATTGGTTTAAATTTACTTATCTATTAATAGAGCATGGAAGGCAAATATGTTCGGCAAAAAAACCTCTTTGTAACGATTGTCTTTTAAATAAA
This sequence comes from Candidatus Bathyarchaeota archaeon, assembly GCA_026015225.1. Classification (GTDB taxonomy): domain Archaea; phylum Thermoproteota; class Bathyarchaeia; order 40CM-2-53-6; family RBG-13-38-9; genus JAOZGV01. The sequence continues at coordinate 2,573 of JAOZGV010000178.1, read as the reverse complement.
TTATGCCCTTCAGCTTTTAAATTCAATTGAATGAACATGTGTAAGAATAATGAGGCTATTGATTTTATTAAATTCCATCTTAATGATTTAAAAAATTCAATATTTCTCAAGTTGAGAAAACAAATCTGGATAAGTCAAGAATGCGTTTAAAATATTCTGGCTATTTGTAATATAATATAATTTACTGGTGTTTAAAATTTTGAAAAGTTTGAAAGAATGGCAAAGAATGATTACTGAGTATGCAATTGATAAGGGATTTAAATGGAAAAAGAAGGATATCGATACAATGCTTCTGAGAATTCATAGCGAGATCTCAGAAGCCTCCGAAGCAATTCGAGATGAGGATTGGGATAAATTTGCAGAAGAACTGGCTGATGTATTTATAAGACTAGCAAACTGTGCTGAAGTGATGGGAATTGATCTAGAAAAAGAAATAGAAAAAAAACATCAGATAAATTTACAAAGACCTTCTTTACACGGAAGGAAAAGAAAATAAAAATTCAATATTTATTGAAAAATATAGGCGCCATATAGAGTATGGTAGCCCGGGGGAGATTCGAATTCAGGAATTATCTCCCGTCGGCGGGTCTCTTCTCTTTGGATCCAAAGCCCGCAATTCAATGAGCTTTATTAAGCTCATGCTTGTCCGCTACACTCGGCGGAAGAATTATAGATCCTTCCTCCACCGGGCTATTGAAAGCATCCCGGGCTCTATTTTTCTTATAAATAGTCTTTTTTAAATTTTTAATTTTGGTGATAAATTTTAAAATTATTCGTTTGTTAGATTGAAAGGTTTTCCCTTATAAAGAACATCTGAAGGTATTTTTTCTTTCCATTTTTTAAAAAAGTCTAAATCCTCTTCCTTTGAGCGTAAATCATCTGGTAGCATTCGTGGGATATCTTCTATTATTGGATAATACCTCTTACATTTGGGACATATAATTAGTCCCTCAATAATTTCTTCGTTCTCTCTTAAAACTAAGAGGTCCAGAGGATGATGTTTATCGATAGGGCATGCTAAAATTTCCATTAATTTTCTCTTCATGAAAAAGCGCCTTTTAAAATAAAACTGATTTTTCTAATGATATAAAGTCGCTCATTCCTAAATTTCTTCCCATTGAAAGGTATTTGATTGTATTAAAACGAGGGTCGCCTTAAAAAGAGCTAATCTAAATGGCAATCTTATTCAGGCGGACTTCTTTTCCACTTAAACCTGATTTTAAAATTCCTTCACATACTTGAATAGCTTTTAAAGCATCAAGACCCGCTACGCTAGGACTCATATCTTTTAATACGATGTCAGCAAAGTGATCCAGCTCTAGTTTCAATGGTTCTTCCCACTTTGATTGGATGGTTCTCATTCCTTTTGAATTCTCGATATTAATGAGCTGTTCTATATAATCTAGAGTTGTCGTTGCTTCACTACCGGTTACAATTAATCTCCTAATCTTCCTAGGCGTCAGCCAATTTGCATCCAAAAAACCAACTATTCCGTTTTTAAAATGCAGTAAAGCTTCAGCATAGTCTTCGAATTTATGTTTTAAATTCCCAATTTTTGCATATACTCTATCTATATCGGTTTCCAGAAGATACATCATCACATCTATATCATGTATCGCAGAATCCATTACGACTCCTACGTCGCCAACTCTCTCTGGCCAACGAGTAACTCTTCTTGAAAAAATTAGAATAATATCTCCTAAATTTTTTTTTTGTATCAGTTCCTTTAATTTTTGTACAGCTGGATTAAATCTTTCTATATGGCCAACTGTTAATATGATTTTATTTTTTTCAGCTTTTTTTACAACTCTTATTGCCTCTTTTAAAGTCTTACTTAGAGGTTTTTCTACAAGTAAATGCTTTCCATACTCTATGGCTTGAAGAGATACTTTCAAATGTGAAGATGTTGGTGTGCATATGCTGACTGCATCTATTTCTTCATTCTTTAGCAAATCCTCATTTTTTTCAAAAAAATCACATTGATATGTCTGAGCAGTAATCTCAGCTTTTCTTTTATCTAAATCACTTATACCAACAAGCTTAGCTTTTTTTAACTCTTTATACACTCGAGCATGATTCTGCCCCCAAAATCCGACTCCAATTACTCCTACGCCAAGTTTTTTCATTAATGCATTCCCTACTTTTTCCAAATTCCCCTTCCAATTCCTCGATATATCATCCCTAGTTTTTCAACATTTTCCGAATTAAATAAATGTGCTCCATCAACGATTACACAAGGCATGGAAGAATGCATAGCAATTTCTTGGGGGTTCAAAGTCTTAAATTCTTTGTGGGCCACAGCAATAACCACACAATCAGATTTTTCAAACGTTCTTTTTAATGTAGTTTCAGTTTTAAAACCCATTTTTGCAATTTCGGAGTGACTAAACATTGGATCATAAACAGTAGTTCTACAACCTCTTCTTTTAAGAATTTTTATCAATTCTAGAGAGGGTGAGAATCTAACCTCTTTAATATCAGGACGATAGGATATTCCCAGAATAGTAACTTTTGATCTTTTCAAAGTCTTTCCACAAGTTCTTAACCCATTTGCAATCAATCTAGTTGTATGT
>JAOZGV010000177.1 GCA_026015225.1 Candidatus Bathyarchaeota archaeon | reverse complement strand
AGCATATTTTTCAGATTTACTATAATTTCTGGACAAGCTTAGAAAGAATATAGAATCAAGTGGAAGATGCAGTTCTAGAGTCAATAGTTAAAATGAATCCGTAAATGAAGCTTAATAAGATAATCAATTTACTGAAAATTTTATTTCCCTATAGAAAAAACATATATCTAAACTGGATTTTATCCATTTATTGAAATTAACCAATGATTGAAGGAATTTCTATGTCTAAAATTCATAAGATAATCGAGGATATTAGTAAATTCGACACAGCAAAAATTTCTGACATTCTTGATGATATGGGTTCAAAGGGCGCCATGTCTGCAGAAATCAAACCTATTCGTGAAGGACTGAAGATTTGTGGTCCAGCTGTGACCGTCGAATCAGTTCCAAGCACAAGACCAAATACTGGACCGCTTCTTTTTGAAGCAATCGACTCTTGTAATCAAGGGGATGTATTAGTTATTGGCTTTGGTGGGGATGCGTCTTGTGATAGTTGGGGAGGACTAGTCACACAGTGTGCAATAATGAGAGGTATTACAGGAGTAGTTACTGATGGCCCTGTGAGAGATTTTAAAGAGATTAAAGAATTAGACTTTACCGTTTTTTCAAGGGGTTTAATACCCGCATCACCAAAGGGCAGGAGAATATATACAGCATATAATAAACCAATTATCTGCGGTACAATCTCTGTCAACCCTCAAGATATAATTCTGGGGGATGATGATGGTGTGGTAGTAATACCCAAAGAAAAAGTTGAAAAGGTAGCTGGGATTGCTGCTAGGGTCGAACAAATTGAGAAAGAAATAGTTGATGATATTAAAAGAGGCACTCCAGCAAAAGAAGCTTTAACTAAAAAACGCAAAGGAATGGATATAATTTAGTAAGTGTTTTTTAATTTTTTTTACTTTTCTTTTTAGCGCGCACGCTATCTAACTAATATTTTTGTCCCAAATCTGAGAGGAAATATTTGTCCGAAAAATATTCACTTGATACTTCTGCAATACTTAGATCCGAACCTCAATATTACAATACATATGTAGTTTTCGACTATAAGAAAGTTAGAACGGAATTTCTAACAGATAAAGAATTTAGAACTTTAGAACATATTTATCATAAACCTGCTACTATCAGCGAGATCTCTAAAAAGGTAGGAATGGAATTTAAAAAATGCGAAAAATTTCTAAAACGCATGAGGCAATTAGGATTTATCAATGTAAATGTCGATAGCTCTAAGTGCTTACGACCTAAAAGAGTTGGGGCCAATAAGATCCATAAAAGGTTTCCAATACCTTTCCTATCAGCTCCTACTTCAGTAGATGTGTTCATAACAAGCAGATGTAATCTTAATTGCGTTCATTGCTTCTCTAGCAGAGATGAAAAATCTAAACATGATCTATCGATAGAAGATCTAAAATCCATTTTCAATCAACTTGAAGAACTTGGTGTTTTGCAAGTTCGTATCAATGGGGGCGAACCATTACTACATCCAGAGGTGCATGAGATCTTCAATACGCTCAAAGAAAGAAGATTTCGAAAAGTGATTTTAACGAACGGGACCTTGCTTGATGAAGAGATGGTAAACCTTCTAAAAGACTCTAAGGTTACTCCGACCATATCCATTGACGGTTCAGAGACAGAAGAACATGACCTTTTCAGGAAGAGCGAAGGATCTTTTAATCGCACAATCGAGGGATTAAAGCTTTTACAAAAAAATGAGGTTCAGTACGGGATCAACTGTTGTCTAAATAATAGGAATCTAAAAAAATTTGAGAAAATCATAAGCCTTGCAATAAAATACGGGGCTTACAGGATAGCATTTCTTGATCTCAAACCTTCAGACAGATTGAGGACTAATGAAGTCTGGATCCCCTCATATAAAGAGTATCAAAATGCGATATCCGATTTGATTGCAGCTAGAATCGTTTACAAAGGGAGGATAGACGTCTCTTTAGATGCTTTTCTTCATTGTTATCCACTCAGCGAATGTACTTTAGAGGCAAAAAGAGGATACATCTCATGTAAAGCAGGGAGAACTGGATTCTCTATAGGTGCTGATGGATCGATTTATCCGTGCAATCTCGTACTCTACGATCAGAAGTGGAATATGGGAAATATCAAAGATGAAAGAATAAGGAATATCTGGTTCTTTAAGAAGTGGCTTTACTTCAGAGGAGGAGTGAAAAGAGGCGATATAAAAAAATGCAAAGATTGCGAAGATTTCATAGAATGCAAGGATTTCTATTGTAGACTAATATCCTATATTACCAACGGTGACTTCTTTGGTCCCCATCCAAAATGTAGTTAAATCCATTTTGGCCTTAATAGTCGAGTAATAATTGGAGAAAATAATTTCATGGCCAAGCCACGTTTTGCATAGAATAGCAAGGCAAAAGGAATTAATAGC
>JAOZGV010000032.1 GCA_026015225.1 Candidatus Bathyarchaeota archaeon | reverse complement strand
CTTTCGGAACATTTGAGAATGCAGATAGTTATAGGCTTGAACAGAGTGGTGAATTATTACTTTGTTTTAGAGTCAGAAAACTTCACATGCCAGACTTTCACATATATTGTAAAGATGTTGAAAATGCTAAGGAAGTTTCATTAGAAGTTCATAAAAAAATATATGAAGAAATAAGAAAATTAAATCGCGATTACGTTTCTATCTACAATACCACAAATTCATTTTTCAATGAGAACAGATCTTTTTTCAATGAATTGTTAAAAACAGAGAAAAAATCAATTCTAATAAATTTTATACCCGAGGGAATCTACTATTGGGTTCTGAATGTAGAATATACTATAATAGATGCACTAAATAGACCTCGTGAGATTGCTACTTTTCAAATAGATATAGGTAATGCTAAAAGATTTGGTATTTCATATACATCTGAAGATGGAAATAAATATAATCCAGTAATAATTCATACAGCACTTATAGGTACTATTGAAAGATATCTCTATACTTTGCTTGACAGCGCAGTGAAGCAAGAGGAAAAAGGAAAGAAACCCATGCTTCCTATTTGGATATCTCCTTCCCAAGTTAGAATTTTACCTTTGTCTGGAGAATCTGATAAATTCTTGAAAATGGCTAAAGAACTTATGCAAAAAATTGAAAAAGAGAATGTTAGAGTAGATATTGATGACCGAGAAGAAACTCTTGAGAAAAGGATTAGAGACGCTGAAACAAGCTGGGTACCGTATATAATTGTGATTGGACCAAAAGAACTAAAAAAACAAAAATTCCCGGTTAGATTAAGGGAATTAAATTTGACCAAACAAATGACCATGAATGAATTGATAAAAGAACTCAATAGTAAAATCAAAGGATATCCATTAAAAGAATTGCCAATGCCAAAATTTCTAAATCAAAGACCTGGGTATAATTAGAATCAAATATAGAATAAGTTTTAAATTTCCTAATCCTACTTAATATGAAAAGAATATAGTTAGAAAGATATGAGAATCACATCTAAAAATTTAGGAGAAATGAACATGAGTAGAGATCAAATATATGGTGGATTAATACTGATAGTTTCGATATTTATCACTATACTCTATATAGCCGCATTCTTTGCGAAAGCAATTTCAGCTGTATTTCCTGCATGGCCTGCTTCGTTAGACTGGTGGTCTGTGGCAATACCTGTATTTATTTTCGTTTTGGCCGTTCTAGGTATTGCTATCTGGATAGGTTGGACTATGTTGACCACACCACCCCCAACTCCAATAGAACCAATAGAGACAGAATCAGCGGAGGATAAATCAAAAGATTGAAAAAAGAAGCAACTATTTTATTACAGCGCAAAATAGACTCCAAATCTTCCATTATTATTCAAGAATTGGAATTGTTAGTGAACCATGAGGGATTACTATGCTTTTAAAATCTTTTCCGACAAGACGTAAAGCACTTCTTAAAGCTTCATTAGCAGTTTCTGCGGTTTTAAATCCAAAATAATCTTTTACATAGAAATCTGGTATAACTGAAACCAAATATATTTTTGCTTTTTTAGAAATTTCAGCAATGAATAAGGCTTTCTCAAGGCCAATTTTAAAAACTTCATTTGGTTTATTCCTAACAAAAGTTTCATTTTTATTATTTTTCATATAATTAACAAAAGCAAGATTGCCATATCCATTTGAGCATTCACACATCCATAATATTTGGCACCCCTTCTTTACGATCTCTTGAATATTATAGAAGATATCTGTCGATAAATACAGATTATTATCATATAATTCTCCTCCAGGACTCACCACAATTATATCTGGGCATTCATCAATTTTTATTTTATATGCCTCGTCAGCATATGATATACTTCTGGTTAATACATCTCCAACTCTTCCCGTAAAAACAGTATCTAAATTCATATATCCATCAGAAAATACATTAATTCCATAATCTGGTTGCACCAATTCCATAGCTTCTTTTGTGTCCTCATAAACTGGGTTTTCATTAATTTTTCCGGGTCTTGAGTCTGGTTCAATGGACATTTTATGATTAAATAAAGCAGTATTTAATCCTGAAAGTCCAGGCAAAATTACACGTTCTATTCCTGAATAACCAGATGAATAATGAGGTCGAACTTGAGCGATAAGGATCTTAAAAGTAGAATCTACGAAATTTTTATTCAGACGAACATCATTTCCATAACTTGTCTTTCCAACATGTGTTAAATTACTTGAATTGCAATCATGGCTTAGAACTCCAATATTATGCTGAAGAGATTTTAAAAATTTTATCGAATTTGTTTCATTAGATTTTCCATTTATGCCTGTAGCTAAAAATATCCTAATATTATCCTCCGTGACTCCCGCTCCGAGAAGCTCTTCAATAATATGAGGTAAAATAAAGGATAGAATTTTAAAATCACTCATGCACTCAATTGATATGGATACATTATCGCTTTGGTCAATAAATCCTGACAGATCTTTAAATAAAGTTTGTTTATCAATTACTTCTTCCTTCTCGATTTTTTTGGAGTCTTTGGTGTTTTTTGGCTTTATTATGCTTTTCAAATTTTCTACATCAATGCTTATGGGTACCTCAGTTTTCCCGTATGGCATCCATATTTCAACCATCTTTCACAAATCCCCCCGATATTAGGTAATGAAGTATTAATTTGAATTTTGTAAATCTCAGAAATTATTAAGTGTATTGAACATATTATGTTAATAGAAAACGTTGGGATTAATTTGCCTTTAGATAAAACCAGCAAACTAGCAGAGGAATTGTGTAAAATTCTAGTAAAAACAGGTGCTATAAAATTTGGTTTATTCAAACTTACAAGTGGAATACTTAGCCCATATTATATAGACATGCGTACAATTCCTAGCTTCCCTCAAGCTTTCAAAACAATTACTTCTATCTATGAAACGATAATGAATGAGAAAATTGGATTAAGTAATTTCGACAGAATTGGTTGCGTTCCTACGGCTGGCATTCCATACGCATCAGTGCTTTCATTTAAGCTAGATAAACCACTCTTGTATATCAGAAAAGAAGTTAGGATGCATGGAAGAGAAAGAAGAATAGAGGGTTTGTTGGAACCCGGAGACAAAGTCCTTTTAATCGATGACTTGATTACAACTGGAAAAAATTTGGTAAGTGCAGTAAATGCTATTAGAGGAGAGGGCGGCATTATTGAAGAGGGTTTAGTGCTGATCGATAGACAAGAAGGAGGCATCAAAAAGCTAAGTGAAATGAATGTGAGAATCAATTTCTTTATCAGGGTCTCAGAACTGGCAAAAAAACTCTTTGATATCGATGTTCTAGATGAGAGAAAATATGAGGAGATTATGAAACAAATTAAAAATAGAAATGATGTCTGGACTTGATATTTATATCTATTAAACGATTAACTTTCAAATAATATCGTTTAAGGGTCTGAATAATTGAATTTCAACTTCCTCCCCTTCATCCACTCCTTCTCTATCTTCAGGAATTATTAAAAATCCATTAGCTCTTATCATACTTGAAAGAATTCCAGAACCTTTCATTCTCACAGGACTCGCAATAAAGTCTCCATCCGATTTTTCCACGCGTACTCTGACATAATTCCTCTCACCTAATGTTGATGCAACTCTTCGTATCATTTTTGCTTTGATTTTGGGGATTGGCATTTCATGAATTCCTTGTAATTTAACTAGAATCGGTTTAACTAGAGCTTCGAAACCAACTATTGCGGCAATCGGATAGCCTGACAATGAAACTATTGTTTTATCATTTACAATAGCTAGACCTGTAGGTTTTCCAGGCTTTATAGAGATTCCATGAACGATCATGCCAGGCTTTCCAATAGAATTGATTACTTCAGCTGTTAGATCAGTATTGCTGACAGAAGTCCCTCCAGTAACAATTACTATATCTCCTGCACTCAATCCTTTCTCAATTTTCGATTTTATCTCTTTAAAATCATCTTTAGCAATGCCTAAATCTATTATCTCCGCTCCAATATCGAGACACATCGCAGAGATAGTAATTCGGTTAACATCTATATCTTTAGTTGTTTTTCCTGATTCTTCAACTGGCACTAATTCATTACCTGTCGATAATATAGCAATTTTCGGCTTTCTTAGAACGTCTACCCCACTGAATCCCATTGCTGCAAGCATCCCCAAATCTTGAAATTTAAGTCTTATACCTCTTTTAAGGATTAACTCATTTTCTTTTACATCTTCACCAATTTTTGAAATATTTTGACCAGGAGTAACTGAGGAATTGACTTCAATCTTATCTAAATTTACTTTGTTTGTATGCTCGATCATTATTACAGCGTTAGCGCCTTGTGGAATTTTTGACCCGGTATAGACAAATGCAGCCTTTTCATTGCTAACCTCTATAGTTGTATCCTTTCCAATACTAACCTCGCCTACTAGTGTTAAAGTGATAGGATTATTGATCATCGCTCCAAAAGTGTCTTCTGCGATAACAGCATAACCATCCATTGCAGATTTATCAAATAGAGGTATGTCTACTGGGGATTTAACATTCTTTGCTAGAACTCTGTTTTTTGCCTCCATTAGTGAAACAGACTCGCTCTTAAAATTGGGGATTTTAAAATTTTTAAAGAACAGCTTTAAAGCATCATCCAACTTTGATGTTTCTTTGAATATTTTTTCTTCCGTACTCATATGATCCCCTTATAAAAATGAAGCTTATTATTTATCAAGTTTTTTCGATTGATATTAGAAAAATCTTTGAATCCAAATCACAGAATGATCTATTTATGCGGCTCAATTATTACTTTCATGGAATTTTTTGGATTAGCTACGAGCTGAAAACCCAAACCAATTTCGTCTAATCCCAATCTGTGCGTGATCATATCCTTCACCTGAATAACTTTAGAACGAATGAGTTTCAGTGCAATTGTATGATCTGCTGGACTGCCCGCATAAGTTGAAGTTAATGTAATTTCCCTGCGCCAGAAAAATTCATTAAAAGTTAAAGGAATTGATACACCTGGTTCTGGAGTAGCAAAGAGGAGAACTGTGCCGCCACGCTCTATTGATTTTAATGCTTGTAATATTGCAGACTCCGCACTAGCACAAATTATCACTCTATCTGCTAACATCCCATTATTAGCATCATTTAATTTTTCAACAATGTCCTCTGATGCATGAAAGGCAGCATCAGCACCAAATTTCAATGCTTTTTTAAGTCTATAATCATTAATATCAGTTGCAATAATTCTGTCTGCTCCCATACTTCTAGCAAGTTGAATATGAAGTAGTCCTGCTATTCCACAGCCGATTACAAGAATATTTAAGTTAGGTCGAATTTGTGCAAATCTTTGACCTCTTATTACACAAGCAAGTGGCTCAGTAAAAGTAGCTTCTTCTAGTGTTACTTCATTTGGGATTGGATAAACTCCTCTGTCCACATTGATTGCCGGCAGTCTTAAGTATTCTGAAAAACCTCCTGGATAAAAATTTGTTTTAAGAAGGGTTTCACACATTGTGTGATGGCCAGTAAGACAATAGTGACAAGTATTGCAGGGGACGTGATGAGAGGCTGTGATGCGTTGACCTTTTTTATATTTTGTAAGGCCTTTTCCCACCTCAATGATTTCCCCTGCTATTTCATGACCGAGAATGAGTGGTGTTCTATTAATGCGATACCATTCCATTACATCACTGCCACATATCCCGCACGCATCAACACGGACTAATAATTCCCCGGGGCCAATTACTGGTTTTGGCATGGTTTCTATTCTAATGTCTTTGTTATTATAGTAAACAGCGACCTTCAAATAGGGCCCTCATTTATTTTCCAGGTTAAATTGATGTCATCAAAAAATGATTTGATAAATTATTGATTATTTTTTATTTTTAAAAAGAGTTCATAAGCTTCTTTTGCTGTAGCATTTTCGTGCACGATCGATCTTATGGCCTTGATCACAGCTATTGGATGATCATTTTGCCAAATATTTCTACCCATATCTACTCCTATGGCTCCCGCGTCAATAGCATCGTAAACTAAGTTAAAAATATCCATTTCTGTCTCTAATTTAGGTCCTCCAGCAATTACCAACGGAACAGGACACCCTTCAACAACTTTTGTAAAATCTTCGCAATAATATGTTTTTACAATCGACGCGCCAAGCTCGGCCGCTATACGACAACATAATGCTAAGTATCGTGCCTCTCTCTTTTCCAACTCTTTTCCGACAGCCGTTACTGCTATAACAGGAATGCCATAATCTTGACCCTCATCAACAAGTTTAGCAAGACAAGTTAAAGTTTGATGCTCAAATTCAGTCCCTACATAAATTGATATGGCAATAGCTGATGCATTAAGTCTTATAGCATCTCTGATAGAAGTAATTATCTCTTCATTTGCAAGCTGTCCTACGATGCTGTTTCCCCCTGAAACCCTTAATACTATAGACGTATTCGTTTCATGTGTGATTGAAGAACGTAAAACTCCACGAGTTAACATAACTGCGTCTGCAAAAGGTAGTAAAGGCTCAATAGTCTTCTTAGGATTTTCAATTCTATAAGTTGGTCCTTGGAAATAACCGTGATCTACTGCAAGCATAACCGTCCGTCCATCTGATTTAATGATTTGATACAAACGGTTTCTTTGACCCCAATCCATAAGAATTCCCACTCTAACCTTCTACTAATCATTGCTATAAAAAAATTTAGCGCCAATTGAATCTTTTTCAAAAAACTAAATCTGCAATCTCAAACTACATATTTTAATACTCTATTCCTTCGCGGGATTGAATTCCAACTTCTAAAGGATGTTTGACATTCTTCATTTCGGTTACAAGATTTGCCATCTCAATGATCTTTGGATGGGCATTCCGACCTGTAATAATCAATTCAATATTTTTGGGTTTGTTATTTAATAATTGTATCACTTCATCAAGTTCAATTAAATCATAATTTAATGCAACAGTCAACTCATCTAGAATAACCAAATCATGTTCTTTATTTAGGATGCATTCTTTGGCTTTAATTAGAGCTTTACTAGCCTCAAGGCGGTCCTCCTTAGAAGGTTTCTCCATTATAAAATTTCTTGTACCGAATGAAACAAATTTAAAATTTTGATTTCTTCTAAGAGCTAGCCAACACCCCTCAGCTGACAAATCCCCTTTCAAAAATTGTATGAAACAAACTTTTAAGCCTCGACCCAATGCTCGAAGAGCAAGGCCAAAAGCTGCTGTTGTTTTTCCTTTTCCATCTCCTGTATAGACTTGAATTATTCCTCGTTTAAGTTTTGGCATATAATTTTGACGTCCTTTAAACTTTAAAATGCATAAAAATAACTAAAATGTTACAAAGATCTTTTTTTTGCTTTAAAATTTTCAAAATTTTAAAAAGAGATCTTGTTAATGCTAAGAATTTTCTCTTTGAAAATCTTTCTAACCTCTTTAAGAGTATTACCGTTGACAACATCTATACCATATAACTTGGCTAGTCTCTTTCCATCCTCATTTAATGTAGGAATTGCAACTATTATCGATCTTGATGGGTTGGCATCAAAGGCTTTAGAGAAGTGGCTTACGATAACCTCTGGTTCCACTTTTTCATAGCTAGAAGCCACTGTTATTGCAAAGATATTTTTTTCATTATTTTGTCTGTGTGCAATAATATCGAATATGTGATCAATGCCTGATTTTCCCTTAATAGTACCTGGTGATTCTACAAGATATCCATTTTCTTTTAATAGATTTATAATAGGGACTTCTGATTTACAATTAGCAATCACTTCATCTCTAAAATCTTCTTTAAAAATATAGCCGAATATGGTTTTTAGCTTTGTTGTATCATAAGAATAACTGTGGCTGCACCTTAAACATTTGTGTGTTATTTTTGGAACACTGAAATCTTTTTTACATTTAATGCAATGAAAAATACTCTCAATTTTTCTATAATCTGAGCCATTAACTTTCAAATCATTATGACATTTAGGGCATATTAATTTCTCATTTTTTACATAGTATTTTTGAAAAGCAACTTCACTACAATCATAATGCTCAATCATAGTTCCACGTTCTAATTCAAAACCTTCGCAGAATGGGCAAAGATATCTGTCTGTGAGGTCATTAAATCTGCATTCCGGACATGTTAAAATTATATCTACAGGATATCTTTCTAATAGACCATGGTCAGCAAGTTCTTCCAGGATTGACTTTGTGCTTATTCCTTTTAACAATTTGTCCAAATCTGGAAATGTGTATTGTCCATCTTTAAAAATAGGTCTTAAATTTTCGTTATTTCTCATAATATAATTTAAAATAAAACGGACTTCTCCTCTTCTGTATAATTCTAATCTTGATAATTCCGACATCTTAAATACCAGTTACCAACTCAGCCCGATCAAATATTAAATTTAAAATTTGAAATTTTTAGCGTGCATGCGCTTGCGCAATATTATTAATTACTATAAAAGAAGTTAGCATTACCTACCCATAAAATTAAGCATTTATTTTCTAAGAAAATTATTTGATTAAATAATTCATACTCGCACACGCGAATGGCAGTTTTACTAGTGTATTATTTTATTAAATCTAAAGACGTATCTTCTTAAAATTCTGGGAGCGAATGCTATAAAGAAACTTACACCTCTAAAAATATCGTACTTTTAAAGAATGGTTATATAATTGGATTAAGTTTAGAGTTTTAAGATTTATTTTATGAAAAAAAGAGATGAACATTATGCAAAAGCCTTTGGCCGCGATAATCTCAGCAGGTTTATCGAAATTTGGAAGGCTCGATGGTATGTCGCTAAGAGAAATTTTTGCTGTTGCTGCTAAAGAAGCCTTTGATTCCTGTCCTAATCTTAATTATAAAGAAGACATAAAGGCGATATTTATCGGTCATATGATCGAATCCTCAGAACACCAATGCCACACTGGTCCCTTAATTGGTGATTGGGTCGGTCTCCCTAATACCCCATCATTAAGGTTCGAAAGTGCTTGTGCATCATCAGGTGCTGCTTTAAGAAGTGGAGTAATGGCAATTATGTCAGGATTATTTGATATTGTGATGGTTGGAGGCGTTGAAAGACTTACTCATTTAAAAACTTCTGAAGCTACTGAATATCTAAGTTTATCTGCTGACTATGCACTTGAGCAATGGAATGGATTTACTTTCCCAGCATTATTTGCATCTATGGCAAAGGCTCATATGCACAAATATAGGACTAAAGAAGAACATTTTGCAATGGTGGCTGTTAAAAACCACTCATGTGGGGCTAAGAATCCGAAGGCTCACCTTCAAAAGGAAATCACTTTAGATAAAGTCATGTCATCAAAAGTTATTGCTTCTCCATTAAAATTATATGATTGTTCATTAATATCCGATGGGGCTAGTTGCTTAATTTTAACCAAGCCAGAACTTGCAAGAAAATTTACAGACTCGCCTGTTTATATAATTGGTACCGGTCAAGCCAGTGACACGATAGGAATTTATGAAAGAGATGATTTAACAAAATTAAATGCTTCAATATTGGCCGCTAAACAAGCTTATAAGATGGCTGATATAAGCCCGAAAGAGGTAAATTTGGCAGAGGTTCATGATTGCTTCACAGTTGCTGAAATATTGGCTTATGAAGCCCTAGGATTTTGTAAACCTGGTGAAGGTGGCAACATGATTGAAAATCAAGAGACTTGTTTAGATGGTTGCATTCCAGTAAATATGAGTGGTGGTCTTAAATCTAAAGGACATCCTGTAGGAGCTACTGGGGCAGCTCAAGCGTATGAAATATTCCTTCAGTTAACGGCTCAAGCGGACAAAAGGCAAGTATCAGATGCTCGGATAGGTCTATCGCATAATATTGGTGGAACTGGAAGTACAGCAATCGTTCATATTTATAAAAGATAGGAGATTTCAAATTATAATGGTTGAAAGTTCAAAAATTTCTACTGTCGGAGGAGACTTAAATGATTTTACTAGAAATGAGGCTGGCGAAATATCTCCGACTATTGAAAATTTCTTTAGATATTGCTCTGAAAGAAAATTAATGGCTGTAAGGTGCGAACAATGCGAAACGATACATCTTCCCCCAAGACCTTTCTGTTCCAAATGCTACTCTTCTAATTTAGAATGGTTCAAATTGAAGGGTAAGGGCAAATTATTGACATATTCAATAGTTCATGTTCCACCTCCACAATTTGAAACAATAGCACCATATGCTGTGGGAGTTGTTAAATTGGAAGAAGGAGTTAACCTGCCTGGGGTAATTAAGCTGAAAGATATGAAAAACTTGAATATTGGTATAGAATTGATAGTAGATTTCGAAACATTGCCTTTTGAATCTTGGCTTGGTAGGACACGATATTACTTTAAAGAGCCATAATTTTATTATTGAAATTCATTCCAAAATTAAATGTTCTAATAAAAAAGTAAATATTACATTAAATAGTGTGCGCACTAAAGACACCAATGGAAGTAGTTAATAAAGCTTTAAGAATCGCAAATCATCTTTCAATAATTTATTATAATTATATATATTATAATTAAACCAAACTAAAAGAATTTTATCTAATCTGAAAAAATTAAATTGTGTTAAATACTTATATCATTATTAATTCATTAGCAATAAAGGAGTTTGAAATTTGTCAGGTTCTGAAAGAGTGCTTACGGGCATACCTGGGCTAGAGGAAATGCTTAATGGAGGTTTTCCAAGAGGCAGAGTAATACTTCTAGTTGGTGGGCCTGGGACAGGCAAGACTATTTTCAGTTCACAATTTATTTTTAGTGGTATTGAACAACAAAATGAAAATGGCATATATGTAAGTTTGGATGAAAGTCAACATCATTATTTAAAAGAAATGAGTGCCTTTGGATGGAATCTAGAAAAATTTGAAAAAGAAAAAAAATGGATATTTATAGATGCCTCGCCAATAGGAGATAAAGATCCTAAATCAAAGACCGAAAGACTAACTATTGGGAGAAAGAATTTTTCTTTATCAAATCTTATAGAGAGAATTCTTTCCTCTTTTAAAGAGATTGGGGCCAAAAGAATTGCAATCGATCCAATCACTTCATTAGTCTTTCAATATCCAGACATCATTCAAAGAAGGGAAGCAATACTTAAACTAATAGAGACATTAGCAGAAACTGGAGCAACAAGCATATTAACAATAGAACTAAAATCAAGCGGATTAGAACGAAATGTACAGTTAGAAGAATATTTAGCCCATGGAGTCATAATTCTTCAAACAATTCAAGTTGGAAATTCTTCAACAAGGGTTATTCAGATCGAAAAAATGAGAGAAGTTTCTATTGATCCCCAAATTAGGCCATATAGAATAACTGAAAGAGGAATTGAAGTATATCCAAAAGAAAGCGTTTTTTAATCCTTCATTTTTTCAGTTTTAATACATTCGCAAAATAAAATTTTAATGCTATTCTAGAATTCTGGCTTTTTATTTAGTCCGAACGTAATCAACAAAAAACTCGCATTTTTAAGTAGTTATTCCTCATCAATTATGATCAAAATATTAAAAAATTTTCTTATTGGAGATTTTATTTCCTCACAAAAAAAGAAAGAAATCAAGTGACACTCAAATCAGATACAATGGTGGCATGCCTTTAGCCAGAAATAATTTATATGTCTTTATGTATCTTACTAAGAATAAATTTGCGAAATTAATAACGACTCGTACAAGATAAAAATTATGGATGGAATCCATCAAATGATAATCCCTGTAAAAAAAGTTTCACTAGTTACAATAACAGATAATGAATCATCTATGCTTGAAGGGCTAGGCAAATTAGGAGTGGTTCAATTAAAGAAATTAGATGAAGCTGAATTTATTGGTTTCGAAAAAGTTATCATTGAAGAAACAAGGGAATATGAGAACCTTAAAGAAAGATTCCAAATACTTTATGGAAAGTTTGGAGATATTATCTCTGTTCAAGAGGAGCAAATGGAATTAGATAGAGAAATAATTCCAGAAAAAGAATTGAGCAAATGCCTCGAAGAATTTGAACTAAGAACAACAAATATTGAATCGCAACTAAGAGAGGTAACGGATTATCACAAAGATCTCAATGATGCCAAACCTTCCTTACAAATATTAAGAGACCAAGAAATTAATCCTGGGGACCTAGGTGATTTAAAGAACCTCTTTGTAAATGCCGGAATCGCGAACAATAAACTTCTGCCTAGGTTCGAAAGAATTGTTCGTGGTCGTAAAGATGTAACATTCAAATCATCTCCAATCTCTGAAAACGAAGTATT
>JAOZGV010000010.1 GCA_026015225.1 Candidatus Bathyarchaeota archaeon | reverse complement strand
TGGCCAATGGTGAGGCCTGAATACAAGGGCATTCTTACCTTTTCCCCCCAGGGGGCTGCCATAAGTTCGGAAAAAATTTCTTACGTCTCTATCTTCACTTGTGACTACAACAAAAACGCCCCATCGAATATCATTTCTAATTTTTTGTCCATTCGGACGTACACGAGTAATAACGTCTACGATGCCTTCATTTTCAAGAATTCCCCCGTCCTTTTTTAAACTGAGGAGTTTTGGTACTTCTCTTACTCCTCCCAAGGAAAAATGCATTCCTCTAACATCAGGCTCCAATCCCGTTGCGTTGCAAACAGCAACCATCTCTACAGCGCATTTCGTTGTATCGAGGAAGGTATTATACACCTTAGGATTCAATCGTAGACGTTCAATTTCCCTCTGGGAGAAACCGAATCTTTGGAGTGCATCATCAGGAGTTGAATGTCTCCATTCCAACCTGGCAGCCGTCCCTTCACCTGCAGCTACAACTTTAAATCCTGAGGATACAGCCCAATCATAAAGTTCAACTATCAAAGCTGGCTGGTCGCCATAAGCCATACTATACACGACGCCAGATTCTTCTGCCATTTTTTCTAAGAGAGGACCGACTACAATATCAGTTTCAATGGTGGCCATAACAATACTTTTTTTATTTTTTATTGAGTTGTAGGCATTTTTAGCTCCTACTTCAGGGTTGCCAGTAGATTCAAGAATAACATCAACATCGCTTTCTATCAACACTTGATTGTCTTTTGTGATTACGGGAATTCCTTTCTCTATAAAATCGTTTGCTGAGTCGGTATCATGAACTTGCACAATTCCCTTTTTTTTACTACCAGCTCTTACAAATCCGTCTATTGCTTTATCCTTTAAAATATCCGCAATTATTGATACAGTAATTCCTGGAATCTTCGTTATTTGGCTTATTGTCAATCTAGCGAATAATCCAGCACCTATCACTCCGACCTTAATTGGAGAACCGGCCTCCTCCCTTTCTTTCAGTTTGAGTCTCATAACAGTGCTCATTTTTTATCAACAAAAGTTTAATTTATACCCTACCAAAATTTTATTTAGATATATCATTATGTGAACCTTTATGAACATATTTAGATTGATTTTACAGGCTGAGCCAGCCTTTCTGACGATATTTTACTACTTCATTCTTATGGTACTAATTCTGTGGATTTTATCGACAGCCATTAAAGTTGTTAGAGAATATGAGAGAGGAGTAATTTTCAGACTCGGGCGCTTCGCTGGAGCAAAAGGCCCAGGACTCTTCTTTATCATTCCGATGGCTGACAGATTCGTCAAGATAGATCTCCGTGTGGTAGCTTTTGATATTCCAAAACAAAGAGTTATTACCAAAGACAATGTAAGTGTAGATGTTGATGCTGCCGTTTACTATAGAGTCTTCGATCCAGCAAAAGCTGTAATTCAAGTTGAAAATTATTTACAAGCCACAAATTTGCTTGCTCAGACTACTCTACGAGATATTTTAGGACAAGTTGAGTTAGATGAGCTACTGACCAAGCGTGAGAAGTTGAGCAAAAGGATTGGAGAAATACTTGATACTTACACAGATCCATGGGGAATCAAGGTAACGACCGTTGCGATAAAAGACGTAAGTATTGATGAAACTATGTTGAGAGCCATTGCTAAACAAGCTGAGGCCGAAAGGGAAAAGAGATCTAGAATTATTATAGCAGAAGGGGAATTCATCGCTGCTGAAAAGATAGTTGCGGCTGCCAAACGTTATCTAGAAAATCCATACGCAATACGATTAAGAGAATTCCAAACTTTGACCGATATAGCCCGAGAGAAGAATATGGTTGTAGTTACTACTACAGGCGAAACCATAGATGTGGCTAAAATTGCTAGCATGGTAGAAGCTCTAAAAAAGGAGAAAAAAGGCAAGTGAAAAGGGGAAATCCCCTAATTATTTTATTTCTGCTAATTCTTTCGCTAAGTTTATCTATCTCATCTATCGATGCAAGAGAACCAAACTCATCCATACTTGTAACCAAGATAGACGGCGCCATAACACCTGCCACTGCAGAGAACATTGATGAAGCTATTAAAGCCGGAGATAGATTGAACGTTCAAGCCATCGTAATTTTATTGAATACTCCTGGAGGACAGCTTGATGCGACTTTTAAAATTATTGATTTCATCGAAGCATCGGAAATACCCGTAATTTCCTTTGTTTACCCCTCTGGAGCGAAAGCGTGGTCTGCAGGAACTTTCATCCTTTTATCATCCCACGTGGCGGTTATGGCATCTCATACAATAATAGGCTCTGCTCAGCCAGTTAGTTATTCTCCAATTGAAGGTTCAAAACCTATTGAAGATGCAAAAATAGTTAACGCCCTTTCCGCTTTTATTGTTGAAAGAGCCAGAATGCATGGAAGAAATGTAACTTGTGCTAGACTTTTTGTGGAGAAAAATTTAAATCTGAATAATGATGATGCGCTAAGGTTTAAAGTGATAGATATTGAGGCATCAAACCTGGATGTACTTTTTGAGAAATTGGATGGAACCAAAGTTAAGACTATTTACGGAGAATCATCTTTAACTTCAAAAGGTACATCTTATATCGAACACGCCCCGAGTTTAAAGGTAACTTTTCTCGCTTTCATCTCTGATCCAATTTTGGCTTTTTTGCTTTTTTCTATAGGATTATATGCAATAATATTTGGTTTAGCAAGTCCGGGTTATGGAGCTGAAGTTGTTGGCATCATAGCCATAATAATCGGTTTGATAGGCCTTGGCTTTAGCATAAACTTCGCTTCGATTCTTTTAATTGGTCTTGGAATGTTACTGATGATAGCAGAAGCTTACTCACCTGGATTTGGTTTGTTTGGTGGGGCGGGTTTGTTATGCCTAATAATTGGGAGTTTATTTATTATTCCTATTGAAGGCGCAAAGTGGTTGATATCTTTAGAGTGGTATAATTATTTTATGTCGATTATCCTCGGCATAGCATCGATCTTGGGGGCCTTTACCTTATTTATGGTTTATAAAATTTTACAGGCGCGTAGAAGAAAGCCGGTAATAGGCAAACTGATAGGTGAAGTTGTAGAAGTGATCGATAAAATAAACTCTAACAATGTAGGATACGTGAGATATAAAGGTGAATATTGGAAGGCAAAGTCTGAAGAAAGGTTGGAGCCTGGAATGAAAGCCATTATAAAAAATAAGGAAGGATCCATTTTAGTTGTTGAATCCAAGAAAGATTTGGATTAGCGCGTACTAATATCTCAATTTCTTTTCACTTACTCAATAATTTATAAGACATTTTTTAAGCTCGTGTGGGGGTGTATTAGTATGAAATTGATACTAAAGCCAATCCCACCATTTGACTTTGATCTTTGTGCTAGTATTTTCTCGGACGGCGATGAACAAATTCGTAAATATGAAGATGGGAAATACTGGCAAGTTATAAGAATTAATGATAAACTAATTCTTATTGTTGTAAACGATCTAGGGGTCGTGGATGACCCCAAATTATTAGTTGAATTAAAATCTGATAAATCACCCGCGCTTGTTATTAAATAACATAATTTATTGGTGTAAGCACGCGCTGGAGTTGAAGAATAAATGAAAAGTAAGAACAGATATTTAATAAGGCCTAAAGACCGTTTGGACGACCCCATTCCAGAGATGGGTGAAATAACAAGACAGATAATAGTAGATTCAAGAACTTCTGGTGCTGAAGTTTTAACTTTTGCCTATGCAAAAATTGAACCTATCGCATCAGGTAAAGCAATTGAGAAAAAACATAGACATCCAAATGCAGAATTAGTTGCTTACATTATATCTGGGCGAGGCTTTGTTGAGGTAGAGGACGAAATGTTTGAGGTTGAATCAGGAGATTCCGTATGGGTCCCAAAAGGACATTTACATTTTTTTAATAATCCTTTCGATGAGCCGTGGGAGATGATATTCGTATATTCTTGTCCATCCTTAGAAGAAGCAGGATTAAAAGTAGTGGAATAAAATAATTATTCGATGAGGATTGTTTCTTCGAATGTGTAGGCACCAAATATTGCGCGCGCGTATCGGTATTCCTGGTTAGGGATTACCTCGGATAATGTTTGTAGCGCGCTCACTACGGTACGTCCATACGGCATAGATCTTTGTGGCAGCGTCGAGGCTTCGAAAGGGAAGATGGATCGTGATAAAGTGCGGACCCTTGTCAACAATTTCAAGCGCGCTAGTCGCTCTTGTACTCGCCCCAGCGATTAGTATTTGTGCTAAAATTTTATTATATTGATATTTAAAATGAATATAGTATGGTTAATCCAAAATTTGGAAAATTCTTAAAAGAACAAGTCGATGATTTAAAGAGAATAGGTTTTCTATCGCATGTCAGAGTTCTTGAGGGGATTAACTCATCAAAATCTACGCTTGATGGAAAAGAAGTTTTAATTCTGTGCGCTCCAAATTATCTAGGAATGGCGGACCATCCAGAGGTAATGCAGGCTGCCAAAGATGCTATTGACAAATGTGGGGCTGGAAGCCCAGCAGGCAGAGGTATTATGACCAATTCGATAGTACTGGACCTTGAAAAAAAGCTAGCCGAATTTAAAGGAACTGAAGCGGCATTGTGCTATCCAACAGGTTATATTGCTAATATGGGCGGGATCTGGCCTTTGATGACCGCTGGTGATACGATTGTTAGTGAAGAGCTCAACCACGCAAGTATTATTGATGGATGCAGATTGGCTAAAGGAACAAACCGCATTGTTTACAAGCATCTCGATATGGAAGATTTAGAAAATAAACTGAAAGAAAGTGTAGAAGAACGATCCAAAGGTAAGACTATGATAGTTACTGATTCTGTATTCAGCATGGATGGCGATATATGTAAATTGCCTGAGATGATCGAGCTTGCTGAAAAGTACGATGCATTTATCTATATTGATGATGCTCATGCGACGGGTGTGTTGGGAAAAACTGGGAGAGGTACTTTAGAACATTTTAATGCCTATGGAAAAGTGGATGTTGTAATGGGGACTCTCTCGAAAGCTATTGGTACTGTAGGCGGTTTTGTTGCTGGCAGTGAAGAATTATATTATTACCTCCATAGACTTTCAAGACCTTTCTATTTTTCTACTGGATTCCTTTCGCCACCAGTATGTGGAGCAATTTTGAGGGCTATAGAAATAATTGAAAAAGAACCGCAAAGACATAAGAGGCTTTGGGATAATACGCGATATTTCAAGAAGGGATTAGAAAGTGTAGGCTTCAATACTGGGATAAGTGAAACTCCAATTACTCCGGTCATTGTGGGAACGCCAGAAGGTGCTGGAGAATTAAGCAGACTTCTATATAACGAAGAAAGTATATTTGTGCAGGCTTTTAGTTATCCAGTAGTACCTAAAGGTGAAGACAGAGTTAGAACTATAGTAAATGCGCATCATACAAGAAAACAATTAGACTATGCTTTAGAAGCATTCGAAAGAATAGGAAGAAAATTAGATGTAATATGATCGCGCATTTTGCATTTAGCTGGTAGATCAGTAGATCGCAAAGTGGTTTAAATTTAGCGCCAAAGCGCTTAAGGTGTTAATAGGCGCTAAAATTTAGCAGCTTAGTGGTCCTAACACTCTAAGCGTTAAGAGTGTTAAAAGTATTAATGTTTGTATCGCGCGTGTTAGATTCAATAAATCGCTAAGCGCGCGCGCTAATAATTTTAAAAAATATTCGCTACGCTAATGCTGTTATGTATAATATTTAATAATAAGACAACTTTCTTGTTAGTGATGCCACATGATAAACTCTGATGAAACCAAGCCCTACCAGAATCTCTGGGTTCTTAAGACAGACGACATGATCTCGAACTTGACATGGTATTGGTGGTGGTGGATATTCTTCGTTAGGGATCCGGACAGACCAGGTAGAACCAAACAACTGATGATCCTATGGTCAACAAAGTACACCAAGGACATTAAAATCATGGATAAGAGATGGTCTGTAAAGCAACTTCCTACATGGAACGATAAGGTACTTAAGTTCAATGGAGTTACAGCAGCATGGTGGTATGACAATCAGAAGATGTATGATCAATTGCTACTGGAAGACATGAACTTTGAAGTATGTAATGATGGTGATAAGGGAGAGCTTCGCCCTATAAAGGAAGGCACGGATTATCGGTTCTATGGAAGCCCCGAGAAATATGTGGTAAACATCCAAGATTCCAAGAATGATTTCCATTTTGAGATGACGCCATGGAATGACTACTTACAGAAACATAGGTTTAAGGAGAAAGCCTATACAAAGAAGTATAGCCACAATATCCTGCAAATCTTTGGCATGAAGATGAAGGGGCGTATTAGTGGGCTTGAGGTGGATGGTTCAGCCTACCATCAAAGAGTCACAGTAAACGCTCCGGGAGCCCCCTGGTATTGGGGATTGGTTCATTGGGTTGATGGGAGCTTTATTAGCTACTCCAATCCATTCGTTGGCCCTCAAATATTCAGGAACACAAAAAATCCTACATCGCTATTGGATTGGGGTGATATCTCATTATATAAAAGTATTCGTTTCTATCATTGGGATACAAATACTGAGTATAACTTTAAAACAAAAAGCATTCAGATAAAACATGCTGTAAAGAGTGGGCTCCCGATATTTGATGTGAGGGGAAGAGACAAGGAAAAGGAAATCCATTTACGACTGAAGGCCTATGCTAGAGCCTACTGGAGATTCCAGCAGCCCAAACGGTGGGGCATGAAATCAATCCTTTACTACAACGAGTACCCGGCAGAGGTTGAAAATTTCCATTTTTCGACGAGAAATGGATCATTGAAAGTGAAAAAAGAAGATCTTGGAGATAGTGCAAGCAACTTTGAGCACACATGGGGTAAACTTATATGATCTTTGAGATAACGCGCGCACTAATCAATAATTAGGTGTTGAGATCTAAATTCATGAAAAAACATATTTTTAAATAGCGCGCGCCGCGTTAATCCGTATCTATTTAAAAGTTCGAAACAAGGAACTCAAGGAGGTGAGACAGCATGACTGAGAATGCAGAAAGTTCTGAGAAGGAAGTCGAAGCACGACCATCTCCAGCTAGAGCACCAATACCCCCCGATACGATCTTAATAGGGAGCAAGCCAATTATGGCCTACGCAACGGCCATTATGATGCACTTCTCCGGAGGAAAAAAGATCTTAACAATTAAAGCGAGGGGAAGGGCAATTAGTACAGCTGTTGACGTAGTCGAGGTAGTGCGCAGGCGTTTCTTCGAAGGAAAAATGAAAGTAATCGACATAGCCATAGGAACTCAGGCTATTGGCGAGGGTGGAGACGTAAGAAACGTTTCAACAATAGAAATAAAGGTCGAGAAAACTGAATAATAGTGAGAAAAAAGCAATATACAAGTAGACAGAATAGTCCACTAACAAACCTCTTTCTTTTATAATTTTTTCCCTTACATTTTCATAACTTACACGTATAAATTAGTGCGCTCTCTGTACATCGTATCGTTAGCGCGCGCATAAAATTGCGAGCGTTTTACATTTAGATGATGGATATGCATACTCTCTTTATATCTATTTTCTTCCAATTTTTGATAATTCTTTTAGAGTGCCCGTAAGTAATTCAGTCGCTCTGACGATATCAGATGTTGTAATTATCCCAATGAGATTGCCATCATTAACTACTGGAAGCTTTTTTATTTTATTTTTTAGCATCAATTTAGAAGCTTGTTCAATATCAGCATATTCTTCTATTGTAATCAATGGCCCTGACATTATGTCTTTGGCTTCTGTTAAATCCATACTTCTATTTATCTCAATCAAACTCTCTAGAACATCTCTTTCCGTAATAATACCTGCTGGTTTACCTCGTTTGATGACGATTACAGAACCGATATTGAATTTGATCATTTTTTGAATAACTTCTCTTAGTTTTGAATCTGGTCTTGTAGTTTTCATATTCTTACTCATTACATCTCTAACCAAAACAGATGATGACACGTTATTCTTCTCCTTAAATTACTTTTTTAATTATAGAATTATTATATGTAAACATTCAGAATAGTCTGTGCGTGCACTAAATAATACTTAGCGCGCGTTAAAATAATACACTCCCATACTTTTCGGAGATAATTTAATTGAATTATAGTGAAAGAATCTCTAAAGCGGCAGATCTAATGGATGCCGAAGGTTTCGATATATTGATTCTCTCCAGACCTACCGAGTCAAGAAGCCTTTACTACTTGACAGGAGTAGATAGGCTATGTGCTAACTTAATACTCCATAAAAATGGCAAATCTACACTGTTGATTCTTGAGCAAGACCTGCTTGGAGCTGATAGAATCGACTATGTGGATGAAGTCCTGACGTTCAATTCGGCAAAATCTCAGTTCAAAGCTATTATTGGCGCTATTGAGAAAAAAGGATTAAAAACTGGTATTGTAGGGATTGAGAAATCTTTCATACATCAGAATTTTTTTGAGTCCCTTAAAGCCGCTCTGCCACTGGCTTTTCAAATAAGAGATGCTGTAAACATTACTGGACAACTAAGACTTGTCAAAACTGAGGATGAAATTCAAATCATAAAGAAAGCCTCAGCCATAGCTACCCAAGCAATGGAGAAGGTAGCTGAGATAGTTGAGCCAGGAATAAAACAGAATGAGATAGCAGCAGCTGTAGAATATGAAATGAGACGAAATGGTGCTGAGGAAACTGCGACCAGAACTTTTATTGCTTCTGGATCTGGAACTCAGGCTGCTCATTCACCAGCTTCCAATCGACAGATTGAAAATGGAGATATCGTATTGGTTGATATACATCCAAGATTTAAAGGCTATTCTAGCGACCTTGCCACAACCTTCGCTACCCCAGGAGTACCAACCAATCTGTTGAAAGCCATGAAATTAGTTCTCGAATCAAAAAACGCAGCAATAAAGGAGTTTAAAGTTGGAGATAATGTATCGAGCATCCATAAAAATTATTTAGATAAGATAAAAAATTCTGAATTGATCTTTCCAAGAATTCCTTTTTTTAACAACATTCATGGAGTAGGAGTTTCGGCAAATGATCCTCCTTCTTTTTGGTATCCAATCGATATAGAATTAGGACCAGGAAACCTTTTCGCTTATGCTCAGTCCCCTTGCCTTATTCCCCAACCTAATTTGTTAGGTGTGAGATTCGAGGACACTTATATGGTGACAAAAGCAGATATTGAACGACTAACTCCATTTGAACATCGAATATAAGCGCTCGTATCACAGAAAAGAGAAAAATCAGAACGCGTGCGTTAATTAATTATTAGATATCAACTTCGATCATTAGTTTTTCCAATAATTCCTTGTATCGGTTTCTTATAGTTACTTCGGTTACATTTGCCACATCAGCAATTTCCCTTTGTGTTTTTCTCTCATTTGCCAGAACCGTTGACAGATAAGTGGCTGCAGCCGCAATTCCAGTTGGGCTTCTTCCACTTGTTAACTTTAATTTCTTTGCGACTTCTAAGATTTTAATAGCCATAACTTCAGCTTTACTTGAAATGGCTAATATATTAGAGAATCTTGCGGCGTAATTTCTACTAGTAGATGGCGGTACATAGGATTCTAAAGCTCGTACTATTAATCTATAACTTCTTGCGATATCCTTTTTATTTAAATTTGAAATTGCAGCAATCTCATCAAGAGTTCTTGGGATGCCACATTGCCTACATGATAGATATATTACAGCAGCTGTTACACAATGTATTGATCTTCCTCGGATAAACTTCTTCTTTAAGCTCCTTCGATATATAACAGAAGCAGTTTCAACTATATTCTTTGGAAGATTTAAGGCTGATGAAAATTTACCCAATTCGGATAAAGCTATGGCAAGGTTTCTTTCTGTTGAATCTGAAACACGAACTCTCCTTTGCCATTTTCTTAGATGATATAACTCCATTCTCTGGGTTGTAGATAATTTCCCACCTATTGATTTCCTATCGTTCCAGTCTATAGTAGTTGATAAACCTTTGTCATGAATAGTAAATGTTATTGGAGCACCAACACGTGTTCGTTTTGTTTTCTGTTCGTCGTCGAAAGCCCTCCACTCTGGCCTAGTATCTGCAATCTTTTCATCAATAACATGACCACAATGTTCACATACGATCTCTGCTAAGTCATAATCTCTCATTAAGTCAGTACTGCTGCATTCAGGACAAATTCTTTTTTTACCTTCTGTAGAAACAGAATCATCAGTACTAGATGTTAATTTTTCCTGCAAGAATTCTTCACACTACTTAGATTGGTATTAATTATTTAATTCTCGACAATTATTTTTTAACAATGGAGTTTTGATTTTTAATTTTTTTAGCCAAGATAGACCGCAGAGATTTTGCATCGCCCCTAATTTTAATATCAACTCATCATCTAGACATTAGATGCATGGTATATAAGTAATAGAATTACTATGAATATTGCAAAAAAACTGGGTATGTTTTTCGTTTTTTCCAATAATTACTTTTCATCCGAAAAAATTTTTTTCATTCTCATTTCCAATTTTCACAATTTCAAAATTTTATATCGTTTTAAATTCGATCCACGTGATCATCGAAACCACTATCCTGTCATATATCCCCGTATACTTGGTGCGGGTATCGTAATTTGAACTATTTGGAATCCGTAGAAAAAATGGTGCGGCCACCGGGATTTGAACCCGGGTTAGGAGCTTTCTCCTGGCCAATGGGGGGTTCAGGCGTTTTTTTAATAAACGACTCCCGTCCTAGACCAGACTAGACCACGGCCGCATAAATTAATACCAAAACAAATGACGCATTAAATATGAGCTATAAATATTCGCCAGCATTGATAAGTAACAATTGTCCGTTTATATAATTTCCCTCCTCTGCTAGAAAAGCAACCAATTTCGCTACTTCTTCGGGTTCTCCTCTCCTGCCAAGAG
This sequence comes from Candidatus Bathyarchaeota archaeon, assembly GCA_026015225.1. Classification (GTDB taxonomy): domain Archaea; phylum Thermoproteota; class Bathyarchaeia; order 40CM-2-53-6; family RBG-13-38-9; genus JAOZGV01. The sequence continues at coordinate 17,580 of JAOZGV010000010.1, read as the reverse complement.
GTATTTGATAAATTCTCTCCTTTAGTTGACCTGGTGGTATGCTATCAGTCATTCGTGTATGTATACAACCTGGGGCTAGTGCATTGCATAATATGTTATATTGAGCATATTCCCTAGCCACAACTTTCGTTAACGCCGTAACGCCTCCCTTAGCAGCTGCGTAATTAGCCTGACCAATTGGACCATCTAAAGCGCCTTGTGAACTCATGTTTATTATTTTACCCCCTCCAGCATCAATCATATGGGGAATTACAGCTTTTGTACAATTGAAAACGCCCGTAAGATTTACATCGATTACCTTCTGCCAGTCTTCAGGTTGCATGTTAGTGATCAATTTATCTACATTTATTCCTGCATTGTTTACAAGTACTTTAATTGTACCAAGTTTCTCTTGAACCGAATTGACCATCTGTTCTACTTCGGTATATTTTGAAACATCAGCCTGTGCAAATATCGCTTTCCTCCCAAAAGTCTCGATAGATTTGATAGCCTCTTTTCCCTCATCGGGTAATTCTACATCGTTGATAGCAACATCATATCCTCTATTAGCTAATTCAATGGCTATAGCCCTACCAATGCCTCTAGTCGCACCTGTTATCAATGCAACTTTTTTTTCTATCTTTTTCTCTATCTCTGGAATGAAAAATGTAAGTTCTCCAAAATCAGTTACTTTTTTCTCAACTCTTCCGGACATACCAATCTTCAAAGAATCAAAAAAATTCTTCTCTATTCTCACAGGCATTCTATTTCCTTTTCCGTCCTCTGCAATTCCAACAGCATATTCTGTCTTAAATGGTGGAGGAACGATAGATACTAAAGAAAATGAAATTAATTTTGCCATTGTTTATCTCCCCAAAATGGTTACCACAGAAGTTGCTCCCGTGCCTCCATGGTTCTCAACCAATCCCAAATTTACTTCAGATACCTGCCTATCTCCAGCTTCTCCTCGAAGTTGTAAGAATGACTCTACAAGCATTCCAATTCCAGTTGCACCAACGGGATGACCTTTCCCCTTCAATCCACCACTTACATTAACGGGTAATTTTCCATCAAAGTTAACTGTACCATCCCTGATCAATTCATAACCTTTGCCTTTTTCAGCGAAACCTATATCCTCATAAATCATCAGCTCAACAGGTGTGAACGCATCATGAACTTCAGCAACATCGATATCCTTTGGCCCTACGTTTGCCTCTTTATACGCTTTTTGTGCCGCTTTTTTGCTAGCCATAACTGATGTAGGATCACTTCTTTCAAAAACGCCCAATGTATCGTGAGCCAAACCCATTCCTTTAATGAAAACAGGAGTGTCAGTGAAATCCTTAGGTCTATTGCTTAACAATATAGCAGCAGCACCATCATTAATTGGACTGCAATGTAGAAGACGTATGGGTGAAGCAATAATTCGAGAGTTCTTGACGTCTTCAACAGTCAATTTCTTGTGAAATCTAGCCAACGGATTTCTCATTGCATTACTATGGTTCTTAACAGAGACTAAAGCATAATCATCCTCGGTTGCTCCATATTTATTCATATAGATCTGCGCCATCATCGCATATGCAGCGGGTTGAGTTATCCCATTTAGATTTTCTTCCGGTGAACCTCCTCTGATCAGTATTGAGGTCGCAGTTGGAGTAGAGACGCCACTCATTTTTTCGAAACCTACAAGCAGTGCGTTGTCGACATAGCCCGCGGTTAACATTTTTCTAGCTACATAGGCAGCCATACTGCCACTGGAACAAGCAGCTTCAACTCTAAATGCTTCTGCATCCAGATTTCCTAAATATCTTAGAGCCAGTGCACCTGTTTGGTGCTGGTTGGAGAATTGATTATCAACGCAGCTTGTTATCACGAGGCCAATATCTTTTGGAGAAATTCCTTTCTCAACACTTTCCAAGCATTCGTCTATAACGCCTTTCATAAGTTGGGGGGCATCATCTGGTAAGAAATCATACTTTGTATGACCGTATGAGACTATTCCAATATTGTTCAAATTTATCGCCTTAATAGATTAAAAATAAAATGTAGAATTCAATTATAAGTCTAATTCTAAAATAGAGATCTTTTATAATCGATATGTGTCTTCTCTCTTGATTTAGAAGTTTTACACAATACTAAAAATTAACATAGCTGAAATTGCTCCTACGATAGTAGAAGTCAAATTGACTAAATTATTATCCAGCAACCCGAATCCTCTAATCTGGTTTGCATTTCTTTTACAATGTACTTTGTTTTCTGTTATCTTTCCACAGATAATGCACCTATATATGCCCTGAAATGAAGCCCCTAGAAAACTATCAAATGTAGAACCAGCAAAACCTGCTATTAAAGCAATAAATATTAGTATTATAGAACTCCATTCCAAAAGATACCCGTCAAATCCAAGCACCCAAGCTAACAATCCAATTAATAATGAACCCAGTATTGTTGCTAATTCTCCTAGGATGGTAATGCCTCCAGAAGTCCCTGGAGGGACTTTTTTATTCAAATGGGTGATCAATCTAGGTGATTTTGGGTTCAACAAACCTATCTCTGTCGCTAACGTATCTGAAGTAGACGTTGCAACTGCTCCAATAAAACCTGCAAGGAAGATGGGATTCCCCCAGATTCCACTACATAACGCCATAAGTATCGCTGTAGCACCATTGGCTATCACATTCCGCCATCCTCTGGCGCCGCCTTTCTCTTGTGCAGTATCCTTTCTTCTCTTTACTTCGTATTTGTATTTTGTAAACTGTGCGGCTACAATATGAAAAGCTAACACCAATATGAACCATTTTAATCCGTCTTGGGGTGCAATGATGATTGGAATGCCAACCAAAACCCCCGCAATCAAACCAGAATGATCAACAATTCCAACTTTTAACGATAATAGTCCCAAAATAAGGATGATAAACAAACCAACAGACAAAGATAATAAATCCAAATTTTAAAGACCTCAATGAATAGTAATTTCAACCTTAAATCCAATTATTTTAAGTTATATTCTCTCTATCTAAGTTTTGAGATAAAATTCATAAATTAAAAGATGGATATCGATGCAATTCTCTTTAGTTGATATTGTTTTAGTTCTTTTAGTCTATGTTATTTTGTTCATGATAATTGGAATTCTCTATCTTTTACAGAAGCGCCTTCATCTATCATCAATAGCAACAAGAAATATTATTCATATCACTTCAGGTAATACAATGTTGCTATTGCATTTTAGTCCAAAATAATTCTTGTCAAGAATTTTACAAATTTTGGAAAGTCAATATCTAAGCATATGTCCGTGGCTCCATACTCCTTAAACTCAGGTACTCTTCTTCTATCTGCTATTGTCTGGCCGGAAGATAACAATCCCTTTGTTTCAACATCAACAAAATATCTCTTAGTTTTGATCGTCTTTCTAAGTCTCTCGTCAATTGCAATTCCCATTGCAAGTGCATCATGCAGAAAGCATGCGTCCTCTTCAAATCCTTCACGAATTCTGGTAATCCTCATGTAATAACTAAGCGCCTTGTTAATAAAATTAGTTACAGGGCTATCCACATCTATAATTTCAGAAATATCATTTTTAGTGAGCGTGTATCTCTTAGTCACATCAAGCGGAACAAGGAGAATTGGCAATCCTGAAAGAAAAATCGTTCTTGCAGCTTCAGGGTCTGTGTATATGTTGAATTCAGCACCGGGCGAAACGTTACCTGGTACCTCAATTGCACCTCCCATGATTATAACTTTTTTTAACTTCCTGATGATTGAAGGATCTTTTTCTATGACCCTTGCTATGTTTGTCAATGGACCCAAAGTAACCAATGTGATCGGTTCTTCACTTTCTGATACTGTTGAATCAATCAAATCCATTGCATCGTATTCGGTCTGTATCTTTTTGGGAATTTTATATTCATCGAACAAATCCTCAGTATTTCCAAAACCATCCAGTCCGTGAACTTGCTTACTACCAGCGAAATTCATTCTCCCGGATAAAGGTAATTTTGAACCTTCAGCTATTGGCGGGCGTTCAATCGCAAACCAATCTATTCCCAACAGATAGAAAAGTTTGATTACATTTCTAGTGCCGACCTCACTGTATGTATTTCCAGTAACGGTTGTTATTGCTTTTATTTTACAATTCTTGGATTTTAGTGCAAGTATTATTGCAATAGCATCGTCAATTCCAGGATCGCAATCCAGAATAATATTTTCCATGATAATTTCACCAAACTAATACTTATCTGAAAAGGTTGATCAAGATTGAAAATTATATTGAAGTGGGGTCGGTGGGATTTTCAGGATTTTTCCTTTTGAACCCACGATCGCCAGCGCTCTGGGTTAAACTCCCCAGGTTCACCGCTCAACTTTGAGCTCTGGTATCCTTTTGGCGGATTTGACGCCTAAACCAAGCTAGACGACGACCCCATTAGAGATAGCATTATACGAACTTATCTCATTAAACTTTCAATATAAATTGAATCTTAATTTTTAACTTATTCGGTTCACCAAATATTGAAAAGGAATTTATATCTTTCAAATTCTTTTTGATGTATTAAAAAGCCACTCAAAGTATTCTTTAGCAAATTTTGCAAGACTAACGTGAGAAGAACAGATGGCTATAGGTTCACTACTTCCAGAGTCTCCTCCCAGTAATAAGAAAACTTCTTTTGAATCAGAGATTATGCCGCCACCAAACATCTTGTCCCTGACCCTAATTTCAGCTATCTGGTTGAATTTTTTTAGTATTTTTAAACTAGCATCTGAGGCAAGTATTGTAACTTTGATTCCACGAGATTTCAGATAGATTAGTAGTGGAGAAACGTTCTCAGAGATGTTCTTTGTAACGAAGGGTAGTGCTAACAGAACTTCCTTTCTTGATTGGCTTATGGTATCTTTGGCCCTTTCAATAATGTTGTTTTCTCCTCTGACTATCCATATTTCTGGTCTTTCAAAACTCTCCTTATTCTCAAATAATGGTTGCAGTTCACCCAAGATCTGATTTTCATTCATTTTTTGAACTCTTTCTATACTACTTTTCGTATTCTCAAGAGCAATTAGAGGTGGTCTCGCCCTGTAATTTTTTGGTCTACTGTCATTAGATTCTATCCATCCTTTTTTCTCTAGATCCGATAATATCTCATACACTCTTGAAAAAGGCACATTTGCAGTTTTACTTATCTCAGAGGCTGCCATTTCTTCATATTGAAGGAGAGTTAAGTAAATTCGAGTTTCGTAATCAGTAAGTCCAAAATCTTGCATGGCTTTTTTAGTTCTCTCGGTAACAAACATTTCTTATTTACACACTTCTTCTTATATGTGTTGTATGAAAAGATTCATATAGGTATATGCAGCGTTTGCAATTAAGAATTTTCGATTAATTACTGGAGATTAGATATGTCAGAAAGTGTGTTGAGGAAAACAAAGAGTCTATGTCCTGTTTGTCTAAAGGTAGTCGATGCTGAACTTTTTATCGATAAAGATGACAAAGTCAAGATAAGGAAAGAATGTAAAGACCACGGTTATTGTGAAGATACTTATACATTTTCCTCACCAGAACAGTATTTATGGGCCGAAAAATTTTCACACAAAGGAGATGGAATCGAAAATCCCCGAACATCTGTGGAAAAAGAATGCCCTTTTGATTGCGGCATATGTCCAAATCACAAATCTCACACAGTCTTGGCAATAATAGATCTGACAAATAGATGTAATTTAAGATGCCCGATCTGTTTTGCAAATGCGGCTGAATCTGGATATGTTTATGACCTCTCATTTGAACAGGTTAGAAACATTGTAAAGAATCTTAGATCAAATAGCCCAGTCCCGCCTCCAGCACTTCAATTAAGTGGAGGAGAACCGACTCTTAGAGACGACCTCCCTGACATCCTTAAGATGGCCAGAGAAGAAGGATTCGTCCATATCGAAGTAAACACAAATGGAGTAAGATTCGCCAATGATATGGATTTCTTTAAAAGGACTTATGATGCTGGATTGGATACGATCTATCTGCAATTTGATGGACTTTCCAATGATATATATGAGAAGACAAGGGGTCTGCCCCTTCTCGATACAAAACTTAAAGTAATTGAGAATGCTAGGAAAATTGGCTTAGGAAGTATCGTTCTGGTAGTTACGCTGGTAAAAGGCGTCAATGATCACCAAATCGGCGAAATAATAAAATTCGCAATGAAAAATCATGATGTTATTAGATGTATAAATGTTCAACCGGTATCGATCACTGGAAGAATCAATCCGGAAGAAAGAAGATCGATGAGAATCAACACAACTGATTTTATAGATCTGGCCGAAAAACAAACTAATAAGTTGGTAGAAGCTAAAGACTTCTTTCCAGTTCCATCGGTCGTACCTATTTCCCTGGCGGTTGGTTCTTTAAAGCATAGAAGATATGTAGCATTTACAACAAGTCCTTGGTGTGGTGTTGCCACATTTCTATTTAAACTAAAAGAGGATGAATGGGTTCCAATCACGAAACTTGCTAACGTTGAAAAATTCTTTAACAGCATGATGAAAGTCCACAAAGAACTATCTAAGGGTCATAAACTACGTGGAAGGTTTTATGCTTTGGCATCTTTGCGACATGTAAAAGCAAATATAGTAAAAAGCTTGTTATGGCCGATTCTTAGCACTGGAAGTTATACGGCTCTAGGAAATTTCATGAGAAGGATCGTTATGGTTGGTTGTATGCACTTCATGGATCCCTATAACTTCGATATTGATAGGTTGCAGCAATGTGTAATACATTACGGATTACCTGATGGCACGATTCGACCATTCTGCTCTATGAATTCTATACACCGGTCCAATATAGAGAAGGAATACTCTGTACCTTATAATGAATTTCTTAAAAAGAAAAGGGAACCTAAATTAACAGCGAAATAATTCCAAAGTGATTATTTTCTATTACACAATTAAAAAAAATAAAAAAAATTTGATAAAATTTATCAAATTATTTTGTGCTGGCTATTACATCAATTTCGATAAGAAGTTCCTGTAATGGAAGTTTGACTCCTACCGTCGTTCTAACTGGTGGGGCATTCGGAAAATAAGCCTTATAGACTTCGTTCATTCCACCAAAATCTTCCATTCTTGTTAAGAAAACAGTGGTTTTCACAACATCACTCATAGAAGAGCCTCCAGCTTCTAGTACTGCCTTGACATTCTCCATTACTTGAGTTGCTTGTTCCTTGATACCACCTTCAACAACTTTACCCGTTTCAGGACTTATGCCGACAAAACCAGCCACATAGATCGTATCTCCGACCTTTATACCCTGTGAATATGGGCCTCCAGGCTTTACCGCTTTATCTGTTTGAATTACAATTTTATCCATAAAATCACCAAGACTATTTCATAAATTGATGTTATTTATTTTTTTGTTAAAATATATGTCTACTTAAAGATAAAATGGCCAAGCAATGACTCCACTGTCTAAGAATTTAACATCTGAATAGCCCTTGCTCTTCAGTATAAGCTGGGCTTCATAAGCACGAAGACTTGCCATACAGAATACAATCAATTCTTTATCTTTGTTAATATCGATTGAACTGCTTCCTAGGTCAACTAATGGAGCGCGCGCTTCCTTCGTAGAAGTACTTAAAGCATGAGGAAGGATTATATTTATCTTGGTCTATCCTTTTGCGAAGTCCAATAAATTGCGTTTATTATAATTCTTTGAAATATCTTGTTTTTTATCTGTTCTTCACTATGTCCTAAAGCTGTATAAAAAACACGACCCAATCCATAGGATTTTACCCATGTAATTGGCCTAGAAAATTCCTTATATTCGCTTGTCATGAGCAAATCAAAGGGCGGGTATGTCTCGAAAAGATAAAGTTCATCTTTCAATGAAAAATTTTTTATTCCTTCCATGATAGGATGGTTTGGATTTGTAATTTTAAAATCATAAATTTCTCCTAAAGGCGGATGAGTAAGAAATTTGCCACTAAGCATTCGCAGATATTTCTGAGAGTTTAAAAAAGAACTTGATGCACAATGAACACCAACAAATCCTTTAGGATCGCCTGTGTCTCCCCATGGCGCTCCTATAATAGCATCCAAAAGCCCTTTTTCTTGTTCAGAATTTAACTCTCTCCCCATAGTGTAACAAAGGATCACATGGAATTTTCTAATTTCATTAGGTAAGAACATATCGAGATCTTCGGTTAATGTAATTCTCATACCGAATTTTTCAAGAAATTCTTTAAAAATCGGACCCATTACTGAGAAGTCATGGAGTTTCTTATTTCCTCCCCCTATCAATAGAACTTTTAGTTCATTCATAATATTTCTCTCTAATTCATTAATTACTCTTTATTTGCATCTCAGGTAAATTTACGTATATGAAAATATTTCAAAAAAGGAATAAAACATGTTACCTCATTGCTTTGCCGCCAGCTAAAGTTAGTATTTCTCCAGTTATGATGTCCGAATCATCTGATGCTAGAAATAGTGCCGTCCTAGCTATATCCTCAGGTTTGGCAATTCTTTTAAGAATAGATTCTTCTACGCCTACCCTCACCCGTTCATGACCTAAAGAAGTCGCCATATCGGTATCCGTAAGACCTGGGCAAATAGCATTAACACTGATGTCTGGTCCTAGATTTACTGCAAGGGAGCGGGTCAATCCAATTAATGCGGACTTTGAGACTACATAAGCAGTATCCCTTACGGCTGCTCTCTCTGCCAATCCACTTATTGAGGCTATATTTATTATCTTGCCCTTCCCCTGATTCAACATGATGGGAGCAATTTCTTTGGAACATAGAAAAGCGCCTTTTATGTTAATTTCCATCGTTTTATCCCAAATTTGTTCGGTAGTATCGAGAAATGTTACTGGAATAAGAATGCCTGCATTGTTGACAAGTATGTCTATTCTATCAAAATTTTCGACAGTTTTCCGAACCATTCTCTTAACTTCATCTGATTTAGAAACATCAGCTTTAACAAGCAATGTTTTTCCACTTTGGTCTTTTATCTCCTCTGCTAGGCTCAAAGCATCTTTCTCAGATTTGTTATAGTTTATAGCTACTTTTGCCCCTTCCAATGCAAAGGTTTTTGATATTGCACGACCGATTCCACGACTTGCGCCAGTAATAAGCGCAACTTTTTCATCAAGTTTCATATTGGGTCTTATCCCCTAAATAAAAGAAAAAAGTAATTTGAGTATAAATTTTTTGAGTTATGATTAAACTATTATGTGTGCGATCAGAAAAAACAGAAAAATTAAAAAAAATTAGCCACTCAGATATCTTTAAGGTGCAAGTAATAGTGGGTAAAACTCTGAGAATACCTTACGGTGATGATACTATACTAGCCGAACTGCCCGAAAGGACTAGAATTATACGTCAAGATATTCCTCCAATGCATCCTTTGCCCGATCCAGCTAAAGCAATTCGTGAGGCATTATACTCTCCAATATCTCACAAGCCCATATCGGAGCTTGTAAGGCCGGGATCTAAGATTACCGTTGCTTTCGACGATTTCCTAGCTTCTTTTCCTCAGAAGCTCCCAAGCTTTAAAGAGGTAGCAATCAAGGTTGTGTTGGAAGAGCTAAATAAGCTAGGAGTAGATTCTCACGATATCCGTTTAGTCTGTGCGTGCGCGCTCCATAGAAAATCAACATCCAGTGAGCTGGCCACGATTGTAGGGGATGATTTGGCCTATAGGCTTGGACCAAATAGGCTTTACAACCATGATGCTGAGGATAAGGCAAACCTTGTATTTCTGGAAGAAACTAGGAGAGGCCAAGAAGTGGAGGTGAACCGTGCGGTAACAGAATCAGACCAGCTAATTTATGTGAGCAATCCACAGTGGCATTTCGGTGGAGGTTGGAAGTCTGTTACTGTGGGTTTAAGTAGCTATAGGAGCATTCGTCATCACCATCGTCCATTTCCAAAAGCTTCAGGCAAGTCAGTTATGGATCCTGAGCGTTCATCTTTCTTTAAGCTAATCAACGAGATGGGTGAGGTAATTGAAAAGGAGCTAGAGAAAGAAGACAAAAGAGTGATGATAATAGAAGGTGCCATGAATAATGCCGATCCAAAAGAGCTGGCTCAAGTTGTGGCTGGGCACCCGCGTGAAACTCATGAGGAGACTCTAAAAATTTTACAGCAACAAAACGTAGTAGATGTTAAAGGGCAGTCTGACGTTGTTATTTTCGGATTAGGTAATGATAGAGACCCATACTCGCGCACGCTAGCGAATAATGGATTGATAATGTCCATTATCAACCCCATCCTCGTAAGGAATTTTGGGCTTTCTTATAGTTTCGGGCTTTTCCAGAACGCGCCTCTAGTGAGAAAAGATGGAATAATAATTCTGGCTCATCCATGTCCGAATCGGTTTGATATGCTTAGGCACCCATCATATGTTGAAATGTTTGAGAAGCTTATCCCCCAAATCCAGGATCCGTTCGAACTCTGGGAACTTTATGCGGAGGAATATGCCCACAGGCCAGAGTTCATTCACAAGTATAGATATGGATATGCTTTTCATGGCGTTCACCCCCTTATTATGTGGGGACAGGGTGCATATCCGCTTAAATACGTGAGTAAGGTTATTTTAGCAGGAGCCACAGACTTCAGAGTTGCAAAAATGCTTGGATTCGAACCATCTACCACTGTGGAGCAAGCTATTGCTGAAGCGGAAAAGATGATAGGAAAGGATTGTTCTATCACCTATTTGGATGCGCCTCAAACCTACATCTGCAATGTTGAGCCAAACTAACATATGATTTGTTTGCGATTTTATCCTAATTAAATCAATTAAACGGAGTATTAGAAATTAGAGAGTTGGGCAACAAATAGTGATAACAGTTTGGGTGTGCTATACTATCTATTGTCATTTATTTCTCTTGGAGCTCCAGTATCTTCACTAGTTTATCGTCTCTCCATTTAACTATCTCTGGGAAAGGCTTTTTCTTAACCATTGGTAAATCCTCCACTTGCTCTATTGCCTTCTTAGCCGCATGGTAGGGAATAAATTTCCAGTCATCCATACTTTTATACAAATCCGATATAGCCTGTTGAATATTATCTATCTGATGCTTTAGTCCTCCAGGACCTCCTCCTAGATGGATCGTTAAGAATGGTCCCATTATACTCCATCTTGCTCCAGGACCTGCTAAAACTGCTCTGTCAATATCCTCAACACTCGCCACACCATTTTCAACTAGACTCAGAGCTTCACGCCAGAGTGCTCCCTGCAATCTGTTTCCAATAAAGCCTGGGACCTCTTTTTTAACTACTACTGGGATTTTATCTAACTTTTCCATGAAATTATAAGTAATTTGAACAGTTTCCTCGGATGTTTTTTCTCCTGGAACAAGCTCTACAAGTTTTAATAACAATGGTGGATTCCAAGGATGTGCCACTATACATCGTTCAGGTTTTTGAGTAGCTTTCTGTATTTTTGTCATTAAGAGACCTGAGGTGCTTGATGCTATTATGGCTATATCATTCATTTTGTCGATCTCTGAAAAAACTTCCTGTTTGATCCTATAATTTTCAGAAACAGATTCTTGTACATAGTCAGCTTCTTTAACACACTCTTTCATATCAGTTGTGGTATTAATTCTGTTCAAGACTCCCTCAACATCTTCTTTGGTTATCAGGCCTTTCTCTGCTAAGAAATCCGCGCTGAATTTTACTCTCTCCATCGCGGTTTTGAGAATTTTGTGATTTACATCGTATACTGTTACATTGTAGCCCTTGGCCGCAAATAGTGTTGCCCAACTATGGCCTATGGTGCCCCCTCCAATACATGCGATACTCTTTATTTTTACGCTCAATACCATCTACCTCTACCTTAATTTCATAGTGCTGATATATAATAAATCGTCCAGATGAATTGACTGAAACTCCTAGTGTAGAGCCCCAGTTGATTCTCAAATCTGAATTCTATTGGTATCTTTTCCTTAGGCAGGAAGAAAATTAGTCTATTTTTTGGATACTACTGATCCAGAAATCGTTGAGTGAACTATATTGACCTTCCTGCTTAAGCTCGCCGGTTAAGATGACCCAATCTCCATTATTAATCCTATCAACGCTTACTTGAGGTCTTTCTGTTTCATTATCGACTATCATTAAATCATACCAGACCAATAGCTTTCCGCCTCCAGAAGTTAACTCAAAGCATGGACAACGGAGCTCACCTAATGAATTTACTTTTCCATAAATTCTTACTTCTGTATCATAAACTGGATTTGTTAATAAATCAGAAACACTTGGTGCGCCTGCATAATGATGTACTAATCTTCCATTAGCTCTTCCATCTTGATATCCCAATTTATTACCGATAACATGCCATGTGATGTTATAATCTGGTGGCAAACCGTCTATAAAAGCTGTATATGAAGCTGTCCCGTTTATATCTGTAACAACTCCAAGTTCCATTGGTCTAGAATCAGGAGCATCCTGATAAAAGTCAACAATGGCGTCCGAGACAGGTTGACCTCCACAAGTTACTTTAACTGTAAAGGTGATTGGTGTTGATGTGACAACACTTGCTGGTTTTAAGATCTGGACCTCCAGTCGATCGCATGGCTGATAAGTGAATGCTGTAATTTGGGATTTTCCATCCAAGTAGCCAATTTTTTGGACTATAGCAAACCACGTTACTGTGGTTCCTACATCAAGTTGTTGGAAAGCTGTATATGATGCCAGTCCGTCTGATCCGGTGTAAACACTCCCTATGAATCCACTACCTGGAAATACCTGGTAGAATGCAACTTCTGCATTTGGAACTGGCAGCCCTTTGGACGTAACTCTTATAGTAAGATTAGTAGGTAGAACTGTTACTGTTGGTTTAGGAGCAAGGATCTGGACATCCAACTGTTCACCCCTGTCAACAGTTACGGTAAAAGACTCCTTAGTAAATTGGTCATCACTTTGATAGGAAGTTACAAGTATCGTATAATTACCTTCGCTTTCATAGTAATGAGTAGCCGGGAACCAGCTATACCCTTCGTAACCATCACCCCAATCCCAATGAATGCGACTAATAGAGTCGCTAGAACATCCAGGTTCAGTAATACCCTTAACCTTAACAAATAAATCATCAATCTCAGGAGTAAAGAGTTTTAATTCGGGCGGTTGGCATATCTCTAGACAAAGCGCACTGGATATTCTATCTGATTTTATAGGCCCATTTTTGACATTTATAGTAACTTCTATATCGTAACAGCCCGTTTCTGCATTAATTGGAATTTCCCATGAAGCCTCAAATAAATCAGTATCTCCTTTAGCGATGGAATTAAAATTGTAGTTTATCCCCATATCTTCATGCTTTCCACTTGGTGTTATAACTACAAATCGAGCCTCAACATTAGAAGGAGGTATCTCATTTGTTCCTGTGTTTTTAATTTTAGCAAAAAGCTTCACCATCTCTCCAATTTCATAATTGGTTTTGTCTAAAGAAAACACTTCAATATTGAAATCTACGGCATCTATCTTTTTGAAATGCGCTATTGCGTTAATATCTTTGTTGACTATGAAGGTCTTTGGATTATCTTCCCCTGAAATGTCTCCCCCCCAGTAATCGAACTCATAATTTTCATTAGCATGAGCAGTAAGTTTGCAGGTCTCGCTTAGACTATATGTACTCCCACCAGTGACGTGCCCGGAACCTGCGGGAGCAATGGATGTAGTGACTGAATGTTTTTCAGATAAAATAGTAATCTCTTCAAGTCGACCATTGATGTTGATTGTACTACTCCCCCATGAAATCCCAGCGATCCATCTGGAAAATACTATGACCTCAAGTGCACCCCGCAGTCTGTATATTTTACCTTTTTCAAAATAAGCTTCATATCTTAGCTCTGTCCTACCATTAATAGAAAATGATTCTTCTTTCCATCTATCATTAAGATATTTGGAGAAAATTAATTCAGTAGATTGTGGTTTTTCTGAGATCTCGTAAGGGGATTCCACAAAAAGATGTAAGAGGGCTTTAGCGGATGAAGTACTCGTGCTTAACGGAAATTCGTGATTCTCAAGGATTGTTTCTCCATTATAACTCCACTCCATAATAATCTCATAAGTGCCACTTTTTTTACAAGTCCAAGAATCAGCAAGCCAGAACCATGCCCAAGATTCTCCTAGAAATCCAGGGATCTGTTCACCGTGTGCATATGCATATCCAGTTCCCTGCAAGACATTAACATTTGAGTCGTAGTTTGCTCCATAATCAAGGGGATCTCCGACACCTCCGCCGCTATTTCCTTCGGTATATGGTGTTGCATTTAGAGGCTGGATTGTAAAGAAAGAAGTTGAAAGAAATAAAATGAAAAAAGCAGACATAATTGGTCTTTTTATTGATAGATTCATATTCTACAAGTCCTAATCATGATTAATTGGTACACGCCACTTTGTTATGTTCGTACATCCTTTTCCTTATTGAACACTTAAAATCCATCCGACAATATTTTAACAAATATCCATTTTTTACGTGTATCATTTTATTTAGTAATAAATTCCTTAATCTCCTTTGAGAGAAAAATGCGATTGGTTTTTCCATAAGCCTCTGTTTTGATTATGCTCTTTCTCTCCAGATCTCTTACCGCCCTGTGAGTTTTTAGCTTGGTCATGCCTTCCATGAGATTTATTTCAGACTGAAGTACTGTGTCTTTGCTCTCAACTAGCTTCTTTATGACTTTCCTCTCATTCAAATTTAGAAATCTAAAAATAATATCCTTGTTGTTCAGTTTCATCGATTTCTTCTTTAATTTTAGATTATTTTTGCTGATGAGTTTTGAAATTATTTTCATGTTCTTTTCTAATTTCTCTTCCAATCTGCGTGATATGAAATAATATGAAGTAGGAACTATCGCAAAGATCAATAATATTGAGGATGTCCATAATACGTAAGCAGGGATCAACGCGGTCGAGCTCAATGGAACCATATACTCGATTGTTTCCCCTTCTCGAGTTTGATAAGTAATTGCTTCAAAAGTACTGAAAAAAAATATGAGTAAAATACAAATTATCGCAGGCAATCCTATTAATAATAACCATCTTCTATTTTTTAGAAACCCAACTAATGGCGTTGAGTATTTCTTAAAAATCATAAATAATGGTGGCGAGTATTTCCTTAGAACTACAGCTAACGGCGTTAGGTATTTCTTTAGAAACCCAACTAATGGCGTTGAGTATTTCTTAAAAATCATAAATAATGGCGATAGCAATCTACTATTTTTAAGAACAATAGCAAATGCTAATAGTAATCTTTTTAGAAATACAACTAATGGCAATACGTATTTTTTTAGAACCATTACTAATTGTAGAATATGTAATAGTTCGTTATAAATTTTTATTAGGTTTCAGAGTTTTGAAATTATATTTATTGGTTTCATGTAGGCTTTTTATATGGTTTCATAATTATGTAACTATTAATTCCAAATAGAAGTTTGAAAAAAATGAAAAATAATCGTTATTTTATATTAGCCCTCATAGCAATCCTTATTCTATCATCAATTTTAACATTCCCTTCAAACGTTCTAGCAAAGAGAGAAGGTAGGGATCCAAATGGATTTGTAGACGATCAAGACAATTCTCCAAAAGGAATACCAAACCAACTAGATAGATCTCAAAAAAACCAGACAAATAGTCAAGAAAATCCTCCAACAAATGTAATACCTAATAATAACCAAGATAATTCTCCAAAAGACGACAATAAACCCAAGTCAAATAATTCCCCAAAACAGAATAAACCTGCTCCAAACATCAATCAAAACATTCCTCCAAAAGATGATGAGAAACCTAAGCCCAATCCTCCAAAAGATAATAACCCAAAACCAAACGACAATCCTCCCGTCCCAACCATCACCCAAGATAATTCTCCAAAAGACGACAATAAACCCAAGTCAAATAATTCCCCAAAACAGAATAAACCTGCTCCAAACATCAATCAAAACATTCCTCCAAAAGATGATGAGAAACCTAAGCCCAATCCTCCAAAAGATAATAATTCTAGTTCAGATGTCAAACAGGATGACTTTCAAATAGATAATCAATCCATTACGATAAGTAATCCAGAGAACTCTACAAAAGAGGAAACTGAAATTAAGAAGAACAAATCTCCATTAGAGAAACCTGTTAACAATAACCAAGATGAATCCACAAACGATGAATCCACAAACGATGAATCCACAAACGATGAGTTAACAAATGAAATATCAATAGAAGATGAAATTGCTCAAGAAATAATTTCAAATAATAAGGAATCCAATCCAAATAATAACCATAATGAACACCGAGACAGAGACCATGAAAACCACGATGGAGATGGAGTACATGAACACCGAGACAGAGACCATGAAAACCACGATGGATTATATGACTACTACGATGGATGCGAGTGGTATCCGAAAAGTACATCCTACTGGTACTACCCAACTACAACCAGATACTACTATTGCAACTACCCAACTTCATACTACTACCCAACTACAACCAGATACTACTATTGCAACTACCCACAGAGTACATCTTATTACTACTATCCGCAGAGGACCTATTATTGCTACTGTACTTATAGTTACTCATGCTACTATCCTCAGAGAACTTACTATTATTATCCTCAGAAGACTTATGGTTGTTCAGATCCGGATCAGGTTACTGAATGTAGTTTTCCATTAAAGAAACCTTATAGTAGTAAGACGACTTATTACTGCCAACCAGAGCAGACTGATCCTTGTAGCTGTCAAAATACAATATTAGTTAGTTATAGTGGCACTCCACATACAATATGGACTTATAATTGTTACTCTCCCCATACAACATCAGTTAGTTATTACAATTGTTTGCACACTGCATGGTTCTATATTTATAGATTTCCGGAACCGACGTGTGTTGATTCATATGATGATGACTGTTGATAAATAAATTTCCCACCTTTTTTTATAGGTGACATGTAATATGAGTAAACTCTATTGAATGATTTCGAATTTGATAAAATTAAAAAAATTACATAAAATCAAAAAGTGAGAAAATAAATTTGAGGTGTAGTTATGTCTAAGTCTCAAGGCCCTTGGAAAGGAATAACAATAGTTTTGTTAGTATTAGTAATAGCCATGGCTGGTATAGGCGGCTATATTTATTATCAAAATATTCAGAAAGTCAACAATTTAGAAAATACTTTACATAATACGCAAAACGAACTATCATTTACTCAAAGTGAACTATCACGTACTCGAAATGAGCTATTAGAAACGAAAAATACGTTAGATTTTTCTCAAATAATACTACAAGGATCCAGTGAAAATTTGAGCTCGATGGAGACTTTAATTGAAGAATATAAGGCAACCGAGCTAAGGAACCCAACCCTTGAAGAACTGAGCGCCTTTCTATCTGAGGACAAAAATAATGAAGGAAATTATACCACTTTTACTGAATGGATAGAACTCAATCTTAAGCTAAAAGACAATGCAAAAGGATGGAATATTAGAGCTGGCCTAGTCACTGTTAAATACAATTGCGAGTATGGAGGCGAATTAAGAGAAGGAGGTTGGACATTAGTTTTAGTTACAGAGTTAAACGATGGAGAAATGGCTTATTTCAGTCCAGAGAACGACGAAATTTACGATTCGAT
>JAOZGV010000172.1 GCA_026015225.1 Candidatus Bathyarchaeota archaeon | reverse complement strand
GGTCAGATATAATGGTTTGATGCCAACTGGATCTCGTGAGATTATTATCTTGTCTTCGAGAGCTATAGCAAAAGCATACATGCCATCCAGATATCTGAGAGTTCTTTTCACAGATTCGATCAAATCATATTTCTTCAATTGTTCTTCAAATAAATGGATGATAACTTCGGTATCAATCGATTTCGTCAACCTATGATGCGCAAGTTCTTTTAAGAGCCCCAGACAATTGTAGATCTCGCCATTTAGAATGATAAAAATATCTTTACAACCTTTTATTGGTTGAGTTCCTTCATAATGATCGAGAATCGCTAGTCTCGAGCTGCCAATACTAAAGCAGGATTTTTTTCCATTTAAATCAAGTTCATTTAAGGATTTTGCACGAAATATTTCTTTATTAATTAAAACTCCTACTCCATCTGGACCCCTATGCCTCATCTCATTTAGCATTTTCAGTATTATGTCGGCAGCATTATTTTCTTTCTTACAGATAACACCAGCAATGGAACACAAAAAGTTCGCACCAGAATAACCAAAATATTAGATCTTAAACTAATAGATATTCTATTTATTTACTTAAGAATGAAATCCAAGTTAATTTTCTCGAAAACTTAAATCTAGCGTGCGCTAACCATGCCCATTAGGGATCGTAACAATAATAATTATTCTTTATACCAATTAACATTTTTTTTAAATTTATTATAAACTCTGTATAAACTAAGAAAGAATCAAATAATTAGTGTTCAATCCTTAGTGGAAATCATCTTCCTACCATTATTTCCAAAAATCCCTATTTTTTTCGGCATCCGTTATCGGAAAACATCTAATTAGTGCTTCTGGATAAGGTTCAAAAAAAGTCTGACTCATTAAATACTCTTGCCCGAATCTAATGATCCAGGATTTAATGATACTTATGGGCACGCATAAAGGAATTCTTCCCATTTTATATTGTTGCAACGAATTTAATAGAAAATTTTTCTCTTTACTGGAGAGTTCTTTTTTAAAATATCCGAGGGCATGTATTAACATATTTATATCAGAAGTGTATCTAGGTGATTTAGAAAAACAATATTGAAAAATTTTTTCGTAATCTTCCATTAACTCTTCAATCTTTTTCTTCTTTTTATTAGCAACAATATTTCCGAGAATTTTGAGTGATCTTTGATTATAAGCCATTAGTAGAAATTTGTTCTTTGTATGAAATTTAATAAGGTCATCCATGGATCCTGATTTCTTCAATTCACTAAATTTTGTGAAAGCAAATACTTTTTTTAAAAAATGTTCTTTAATACGGTGGTTTCTTAATCTCCCTTCATCCTCAACCGGGAAATATGGAAATTTCCTTAAAACAGCATCTCCAAAAAAACCTGTACTTTTTGATATAGAGGCAACTTTACCGATGCCAGGATAAATTCTTACATCCTTAATACCGCATGAAGGTGAACGATTCTTTAAAATAAATCCATCAATGTTATCAAGAGAGTTCAAAAATGTTTTAGCGAAATTATTCATAGTGTCTGTAATATCTTTGTTTGTTACTGACTGCATTAGTTTAGTTTTACCTTTATTAGAAACAATCCTGATTGGATTGCGTGGGACGCCTAATCCAATTTCAACTTCTGGACAGACTGGATTAAAATTTACAAAAGAGTGTAGTTCTTTTACAAAATCATCGGATATCATATGTCCATTGTATCTACAATGAGCAAAACCTAGACATTTACTCACAACTATGTAAGGCTTCTTGAAATCTCCCAAATTTCTCCCTATCCCAATTGCGCGTATTAGTGATTCAACCTAAATAAAAATTAGGATTTAATTCAATTTAAAAAGCATAATAAGTTTTTTACAACGATTAATATGAAAAGATACCAATGAGGGTTAAAAATGGATCCTTTTACTGATAGAATCAAATTTCTAAATAATAAAGAAATTAAAAATGGGAAATATATTGTCTATTGGATGCAGGCTTCTCAAAGAGTTGAATATAATCATGCATTAGAATATTCGATTTTAAAAGCGAATGATCTGAATTTGCCTCTTTTGGTTTTTTTTGGATTAACAAGAGATTATCCCGACGCGAATGAAAGACACTATTATTTTATGTTGGAAGGACTAAAAGAAAGTGAAAAAGAACTTGCTGAATGTGGAATACAATTAATCATATTAGATAAATCGCCTGAGTTTGGAGCCATCGAACTTTCGAAAAATGCTTCATTGATGATAGTAGACAGAGGATATCTGAAAATACATAGAGCCTGGCGAGAATATGTAGCGAAAAATATCAAAATTCCGTTACTACAGGTAGAGAGCGATGTTATAGTTCCTATCGAAGAAGCTTCAAAAAAAGAAGAATATTCAGCTGCCACAATTAGACCAAAGATAAAAAAGAAATTAAAAAGTTACATGATTCGATTAAAAAGGCATAATTCAAAAAAAAAATCCCTTGGAATAACATTCGATTGTATTGATTTAAAAAAAATTAAAAATGTTATTAGTCTTTTAGGAATTGATAAAGGCATTAAGAAAGTTCCAAATTTTCAAGGAGGTAATTCAGTAGCAAAAAAGCACCTAGAAATATTTCTTAAGAATAAATTGGATAAATATGATGAATTAAGAAATGATCCCAGTCTCGATTTTTTATCCAATATGAGTCCATATTTACATTTCGGACAAATTTCTCCATTATATATTGCTTTGAAAGTACAAGATATAGAAAGCCCTGGAAAAAATGCGTATTTAGAAGAGCTTATTATCAGAAGAGAACTAAGCATTAATTATATTTTCTATAATCATAACTACGACAACCTCAATGGACTTCCTGCATGGTCAAAAGAGACATTAAGACAGCATGAGAAGGATCAGAGGGATTATATATATTCGAAAAGTGAATTAGAAAACGCCGAAACACACGATCCCTATTGGAATGCAGCTCAGAATGAGATGAAGCTAAAAGGAAAAATGCATGGATATATGAGAATGTATTGGGGGAAAAAGATCATAGAATGGTCACAATCTCCTCAAAAAGCCTATAAAATTGCACTTCATCTGAATGACAAATATGAATTGGATGGTAGAGATTCTAACGGTTATACAGGTATAGCTTGGTGTTTTGGAAAACATGATCGTCCTTGGAAAGAGAGGAAGATTTTTGGGAAGGTTAGATATATGAGTGCAGGAGGTCTAGAAAGGAAGTTCAATATTGAAAAATACGCAAATAAATTTAGCTAAACACACGCGTTTGTAACTGCTTGAGTATTAAAAAAATTATTACCACATACACTAAATTTAAATTACTAAAATTAGTTGGTTAAGATATGAAAAAAGAATTAATGATTCTAACCCTCTTATTGGTATTTTCAACCTTAGTATCTATCAGTATCGCTCATATACCAGAAATTGTTATCGAGGATAGAGATTATACTGTAGATCCTATTATTGTAAAAGAACCTGAGATAAGTTATGCTTATTACGGAAAGTTACAAGGATCTCCCCATTTGTATAAAATCGAATCAGATAAACAATTTCGTCTGTATGTTAGTTTATTAGTTCCATATGTTGGGCAGGAAGAGACATCGGATGTTGAATTTCATATTTGGAAAGATGGTGAAAAAATAGTAATGATGCATGATTATCAAAATTGGACTAAATGGTATGAAGAATATGGAGGAGATTGGTACCTCCAAGGGCCAACCTATGAAGCTGATGTTGAGGCAGGAAATTATATAATTGAAGTTCATAGCATTACCAATTCAGAGGATTACTCTTTAGCCATAGGAAAAATCGAACGCTTTGGACCAAAGGAAATTTTATGGACAATCATTGTCCTTCCAGTGATGAAAGCCATTTTTTGGAGCAACTACATCCTGATTGCTACTTACCTTATAATAATAACAGTGATAATTTCAATTATATTTTGGATTTTTAAGAAGCGTAAAAAAAGAAAAGAGCAAAAAAGCGAATAAGAGTTTAAATAGTCTAAATTAGCTCTAAATTCCATTCAAGCCCAATCTTGCAACACACAATCTGTTTTATCCACGTATCAATTGATCATTTATTCAGATACATTATCATACTAAAATTTAAAGAGAATAAAATCAAGTGGGCCATAATCATCATTTGAAAAAAGAGTATAATTTCACCCGAAAAGACAGCAGGAATTATCAACCAGTCCGCCCAAGCCGTAGTCCAATATGGAATCTTCAGTTTCTTGATCATAGCTAAATTCATTAAAAAAACACTGATTGCTAAAGAAAAGATCGTTAATGAGAGAAGCTTGTAAGATAAGAATCCACCAAGTGTCAAAGAGAAATACCATATCCTCCTTATTACGTAGTCAGAAAGATGGTCTAAGATGAATCCTCTATTTGAAAGGTTGTTAGTTAACCTTGCAACCATCCCATCAATACCATCAAAAAAATAGTCTAGTAGAACGAATATACCACCTGTAATGAGTGATCCTTTGTAAAAGAATAATGCTGCGACTATTCCAGAAAAGATTGATAGGGTCGTAATTCTATTCGGTGTAAATCCAATATTTTTTAAATTAATAAATACTGGCCCAAATAACTTTTGAAATTCTTTCTTTACATAATCTTCTAGCATCTTCCATCTACAAAATTTGTTATAAATATTCAGAGAGCCCTCAAATAATCAACAGTGTATTATTTTAATATTAAATATATTTTTTTAAATTTTCATCATAGATTTTTTGAAAAGA
>JAOZGV010000170.1 GCA_026015225.1 Candidatus Bathyarchaeota archaeon | reverse complement strand
ATATTCAACCAGTGAATTCTCAAAGACAGAAGAGCCAGAGCACGAGACGCCAAAGACTGAAGAATATTCAACCAGTGAATTCTCAAAGACAGAAGAGCCAGAGCACGAGACGCCAAAGACTAAAGAATATTCAACCAGTGAAGATAGTACAATCACAGAATATACAAAAAAAGAAAATGAACAAGTCGTGAAGAAAATCCCAGATAGCATTGTAGTTCGTGTAAGGGAGGATTTTTGAAATTTCAATACTCGGGAGAGTAATCAAGAGGCTCTTCCCAAATAGATCATTTAATAATAAATTATTTCAAGCTATTTACAAACTCGATAATCAATTAGAAGGACTAGAGGATGCAATCTCAAAGTTAAAAGATAGAGATCAGGAAATACTACAAAAATGTATAGGCGCGCAAGTAACTAAAGACGATGCTTATGCAAAAGTATATGCTAACGAGTGCGTCGAAATACGCAAGATAGTAAAGCTGGGTATAACCAGTCAACTTGCGCTTGAAAAAGCAATAATTCGCCTTCAGAGAATTGCTGAATTCAAAGATGTATTAAGAAACTTGAACCCTGTGATAAGCATACTTAATGAAACCCAAAACAGACTTTCAGACTTTGTGCCTGAAGTAGCAACTGGAATTGGAGAGGCGAATACAATGTTAAACGAATTAAGTTCAAATGTAACAGTACCCAATCCAAGAAATCTTGAAACGACCAAATCAAATGAGGAAATAAAGAAAATATTAGAGGAATCGAGCTTACTTGCAGAGCAAAGACTAAAAGATCAATTTCCAGAATTACCCGAAATATTATCTTCTGGTAATTTAAAATCACCACCCGTTGCTTTAACGGCAGATGGAGAAGAAGTTCCAATCGCCGAACAAGTTTTTTCATATGTAAAACAAAAAGATGGAAGATTGTGTGTATCAGAAATTGCTTCCAAACTTGAAATCCCTCCTAAGGATGTGAGAAAAGCTATTGAATACCTCGAAAAGGAGGGTAAAATAATTGTTGAAAAATAAACCAAAGGCGAAAAAATTCTAAAAACAATTCAAAGTGAAAATTATGTCAGCTTCCGAAGAATTAGAAAAATTAGCAGTAAAGTACGCGTCAGAAGCAATTCAATTTGATGAACAAGGATCAAGGGGTTTGGCTATCAGAAAATATCAAAGGGCCATAGAGATTCTTTTAAAACTTTGTGCACTCTATCCAAATTCAGCACAGAATAAAGTCTATATGGAACGTGTAGAATCCTACAAAAAAAGAGTCGAATCGCTTAGCGGACAAGGTACATATCAAAGTCCAAAGACCGCCCCTTCTGAGCTAGAAAAGGCTAAATTCGAACACTTAGTTATTGCTGAAAAACCTTCTGTGAAATGGAACGATATTGCAAATTTGAGTGAAGCTAAAAAAGCTATAGAAGAATCTATAATTTTTCCAGTAAAGCGTCCTGATCTTTTTCCTCTTGGTTGGCCCAGAGGGATATTATTTTTCGGACCGCCTGGATGCGGAAAAACGCTGTTAGCAGCCGCTATAGCAACTGAGATCGAGGCTACATTCTTTTGCGTAGATGCAGCTTCAATAATGTCCAAATGGTTGGGTGAATCTGAAAAAAATGTGGCTCAATTATTCGGAAATGCAAGAGAGTCCAGTGATGATGGTCATCCATCAATAATCTTCATAGATGAAATTGATTCTCTATTACGATACAGTATAGGAGAAGTAGGTGGCGAGGCAAGAGCAAGAAATCAAATTTTAAAAGAAATGGATGGAGTTCTGGATAAAAATCGAACATTACATGTATATATTATTGGTGCGACCAATAAACCATGGATTCTAGACGAACCATTCGTTAGAAGATTTCAAAAAAGAATTTTTGTACCTTTGCCTGATACAGAAGCAAGATCAGAAATGTTTAAACTTTTTTCTAAGAATTTAAAATTTTCTCCTGAAATGGATTTCAGTGAATTATCAAGAATGACATATGGTTACAGTGGTAGTGATATTAGAGATATTTTCCAATCAGTACAGATAAAGGTTGTTCGAGAATTTTTTGAGGAAGGTGATCCGGAAGATAAGAATGCTACCCCGCGCTATATAAACAAGGAAGATTTTATTCAAACTTTGAAAAGAAGAAAACCAAGTGTTTCAAATATAGCAATTAGGAATTATGAAAAATGGTTTGAGGATTTCAAAGCCTTATGAATCATTTTTATGAGGGTTTATAGATGAAAATAGTTGATTATAAAGATCTTAAGATTTTATCTGAGTTGATCGGAAATGCAAAAACTCCACTTGCAAAAATTGGCAGAAAGCTTCACGTTCATCCTAATGTTGTTGCCTATAGAATTAATAAAATGACAAGACAAGGCATAATAAAAGATTATACAGTAGAGCTGGATTTTGAAAAATTAGGATTAAATGAGCAAGTTTATGTAGGATTAAGTCTTCCCTCAAATTCTGAGAGAGAAAAAATATTACAGCAAATAATTACCATGCCTCAAACAATGAAGGTAATAAGTTCTTTAGGGTCTCCTGAGAGCATTATTTTCTTAGTAGGGAAGAATAAAGCTGAAATTAATGACGCGATTTCAAGACTAAGAAACTTGAATGTAAAGATAGAATATACCGCATCAGTTATAAAGACCTATGGAAATAAAAGCACTGGAAATTTTTTGAAATTATTGGCAAAGTAGAAATTTCAAGCTGATCATCGAATGAATTCTCTTTTGTTTATTTATAAAAAAACATTTAAGATTAATTTATTCGAGCTCTTTTTAGGCTCCCTAAATATATCGATTATTACAACTTTTTTGATAATTTTTATAGGATTGGAATTGACTCAAGCTCTAACTTTAAATATCATAGTTACCTTGTTGACGTTTATTATGATGACAAGTACCATAATTTCGTGCTTAAACTCAGAATTTTTAAATAAAATTCGAGATATCTGCATTCTGAGGACGATTGGATTTCAAAAATATTCCATTTTGTTTTTTTCTATAATCAATTCTATTATCATTGCTGTTTCGGGGATCTTTACTGGAATTGTTATAGGGCTAATAATATCATTCGTGATTTTCAAAATTGGGTTCGAGAATATGGCAATTTTGAATATTATGGCTCTAGGATTTATTTCAGCATTGATCGCATGTATATTCCCTCTAATTAAAATTTCAAAATTAAAAATTCCTAAAGTGTTAAATCTTTGAAGGACTCAACAATTTGCATCGATATTAAAAATTTGAATAAAGAATATGAATGTTCAGATTTCAAATTAAATTTATTCAACGATCTTAATCTATGCATTCACGAGAATGAATTTCTATCCATATTGGGGGATGGAGGAACAGGAAAAACCACTCTAGTTAACATAATAGCAGGTTTAGAACAACCAAGCAAAGGAAGTGTATTTTTATTCGACCGTGATCTATTAAAGATTGATGAGAACGAGTTCACAAAATTAAGATTTGATAAAATAGGAATAGTGTTTCAAACCCCCTCTTTGATATCCAATCTTACAGTATTTGAGAATATAAAATTACCAATGATTCTTAGAAATAGATCAGAATCTGAACAAATTTCGAGAATAGAAGAATTGCTTGATTTTTTTGGAATTTCAAAAAAATCTACCTTTTTACCTAATGAACTTAGCTTAGGCGAAAGGAAGAAAGTTGAGATAGCAAGAGCGCTTGTTTTAGATCCACCTTTGCTGATTCTAGACGAACCAATGGCTAATTTAGATTCTCCAACCAGAAATGCTTTTATTCCGTTTATTAGGGGCTTAAAATACCTGCATGATCGAACTGTTATGATAACGACCAATAATCTTAAGGTTGCAAAAATAGCTAATAGAGAAATATATTTAGAAAGACCAAAATTAATGCCTAAAATTAGAGAAAAGAATTTAAAAGGTTAAAAAAATGTTTAGGAAAAAACTCTCATTATCAGAAAGAATAAAAGAGGCTTTTCAACCTACTCCAATGAAACAAAAGATATCCTCTACCCTTCACCGATTAAAAGTTCAACAAAAACAACTAGATAGAAAAACCAATCAATTACAGTCTAGAGATAGGGATTTATATAAAAAATGCGTTTCAGCAGTGCAGGAAAAGAAAAATGAATTGGCTACAATGTATGCTAATGAATGTGCAGAAGTCAGAAAAATGGTTATGACAACTATAAGAAGTCAACTTGCTTTAGAACAAGTTTCACTGCGATTAGAAACAATCAAAGATTTTGGAGATGTTACATTCTTAATGAGTTCAGTTTTGGGTGTCATCGGAGGCGTTAAAAATCAGCTCTCAAACATGCTACCCGAGATATCTTCTGAATTGGCTGATATAGGTGACTCTTTACAAACTATGACCATTGAAATGGGAGAAGCTACAGAACAAACATTTGATGCATCTACTCCTACAGAAGAAGCAACGAAAATATTAGAAGAAGCGAAAACCGTTGCGGAACAAAAGGTAAAAGAGGATTTTCCGGAAATACCATCGATACCTACAAAAGAATCCCAAACATAGTTATTTTTTTAAATAAAAAAGCTGTTGGTGGATATGCAATCAATATCTGATATGGAAATTAAACATTTTCTTGGAAAAAACACCAACGATATATACGGTCGTTATTTAGGTCCAATTGTTTCCATATCAAAAAATTCTAATGACGATCTAGAGTTTTTGCATGTCGATCTTAAGAATGGACATTTGGTTAAATATTCGGCTGAACAAATAATGATGGATCAAGATAAGATCGTCATCATACCAACCTGGAGAATCAAAGCTGAAAAGATTAAAAAAGAAATGAATCAAGCACAAAAAAGAATTTATGCGCTTGAAGAAATGTTAGAAAAGGAAGAGATCAGTAGAGATATCTATGAAGGCTTAAAACTAAATCAATCATCAGCAATCAATTCACTAAAAGGGAAATATACTGAATCTATTGATCATTTGAAAAAAAGATTGAATGAATTGAAAATACAAATCAATGATTTTTCAAGTTTTTTAGTTGAGATGAGAGCAGGGAAAACAAATGGAAAAATACAGGATGATGATTATAAGAAGGCACTAAAATCTATCGAACAAAACCTGAATTATCTATTTTTCGAAAAACAAGACTTAGAGAATTATATAGTTGATCTAGAATCAGAAAAAAATAAGAATTAAAATAAAATTATCATTCTACAATCTATCATAGAAACTCATCTAAATAGGATATTCCTTTCTCTCTTTCAGAATTAGGTTCTTTGAAATCATTTGTTATCGGAAATTCAATTTTACCATAGATCCCATCATACCCAGGGATCACTTTCACATTATTATTTCGAATACCGACTATTATCTCTGCTATATTCTCATCAGCAGTTTGAGATATTTCGCGCTTTTTTGCATTTAAAAGGACTGAATACTCATTTCCAAATTTTTCAATTAATGTATTGTAAATCTGCCAAATTTTGGGATGCCCGAGATTTTCTATCCCGAGGGTGTGCGCAATAATCTCCGAAAGTGGAAGAAGATATACAAAATCAATTGGATCTGAGGGTCTATATCCAAATTCGCGATCTGCCAATTTCTCAACTCTTTGGTCTACACCCAAAATAAATTTTTTTCTACATATCGGACATATATTCCCATGGGATATTGCTTTTTTTGCTGGCATAGAAATTCCACATTTTCTATGTCCCGACCAATGATATTTTCCGTAAGCTGGGTTGGTTTCGATTGTAAATTTAAATTTTTTTTTCTCTTTATTTTTGATTGCCTCAGAAATTTCTATGTATGATGGTTTATTTAAATCAAATACATTAGCCTCTCTGCCTATTCTCCAAGGCCACGCTGAATGACTATCTGAGTTTGAAAGTAGCGTCAATCTATCCAATTTGCTTAGTCTCCAATTCATCAATGGATCTGATGATAAACCCGTTTCCAACGCAAAGATTTTATCCGACTTATCTTGATAACACTCTTCAAAATCATCAAAGCCTGATTTAGATCCAAACATTCCATACCATGGAGTCCAAGCATGAGCTGGAAATATTATATTTCTATTTGATGATTCCAGTACAATTTCGGTTAGATGAGGGGGGGTTAAATTTAAAATTGGCCTTCCGTCTATATTGAGATTCCCATATTTTGATAGCTTATCATTCAATAACTCCGCATCTTCAATATTGGGCGTTAGAATTACATGATGAATTTTTTTAATATCATTCTCATGATTAAAAACTGTACAGACCTCGCTACTAAGTATGAATAGTGTTGGATTTTTTATGTTATGGGAGAGTCTATATAATCCATTCTTGTTACTATCTCGCAACCCATCTTTCAATTCATTTAACCATTTTGGGTGGGTAAAATCACCTGTTCCTATGAGATTAATTCCTTTAATGTTACAGAATTGCGCTAGGTTTATTAAATTCATGTTTTTGCTCGTAGCACGACTAAATCTAGAATGAATATGAAAATCTGCAATAATTATCATTTGTTTGACACGAATCCATTAAATGAGAACATTAAACAAATTAAAATTTATTTGTTAATTTCAATTAATTTAGGTTTTAATTTAATCAAAAATTATTTTATTTATATTTAAAGGACTAAAATATTAATTTTTGACAGCTTATCATTTGTAAACTAATGCACCGTAATTACTTAGATTCGATATAATTACGCTAAAATGAGTTCGAGTTAATATAAAAAAATAGGATTTATATATCTAAAGAAAGAAATTAGTGTTAGTAATAATTAATAGTAACAGCTAGTAGCGCTTGCTACCATCATCTATTATGAACATTGTCCATCAATTATTTATGAAGGATTCAAAATGAGATATAATGAATTAAAAATCATGATTCTGGAAATTTTCAATAAAAATGGAGGTATGAATTTCCAGGAATTATTAGATCAATTTAAAAAAGATTTAATAATGGATCAAAAAGCGTTACAAATGGCGCTTTTAAGATACCATCGACAAGGACTCCTAAACAGAAGAAAAAAAGGAAAATACTATCTTTATAAGATTTCGGATCGCGGGAAAATCAGGCTAAAATGGTTAAGAAAAAATTCAAAGAATTAAATCTGATTTTTAAATTTTTTTGCAATTTTAAAGAATTTTCCACACCTTTTTAAATATTTTTACATTAAGCAATAGAACTAGGTTCTCTTTTACTTTTGATAGGTTTTCCAGAAAACCTCTTTGAGGCTTCCTCGTAAAGTTTGCGCTCGTGTTCAGATAAAGGCTTAATTTTATCCATTGCTTGTTCAAAATGTCGATTTGTTACTTTAAGTTCGCTAACTTTTTCCTTAATTTCTTCCTCATTTTTGAATTTCTGAATATGTTCCTTTATTGCCATTAAAACCGCACTATTACATATCGAGGATATATCTGCACCTGAGTATCCTTCCGTT
Source organism: Candidatus Bathyarchaeota archaeon (assembly GCA_026015225.1). Taxonomy (GTDB): domain Archaea; phylum Thermoproteota; class Bathyarchaeia; order 40CM-2-53-6; family RBG-13-38-9; genus JAOZGV01. The sequence continues at coordinate 1,735 of JAOZGV010000170.1, read as the reverse complement.
CTTTTTGCTAGATCTTCCAAATCTATATCTTTTTCTAATCGCTTATTCTTTGTATGAATCTTGAAAATCTCTATTCTGGCTTCTAAATTTGGAGGAGGAATATAAAGCAATCTATCAAATCTGCCTGGCCTTAACAAGGCTGCTTCAACAATGTCAGGACGATTAGTTGCAGCTATTATAATTACATCCCTTAATTCCTCCAGACCGTCTAGCTCAGTTAGTATTTGGCTTATCACTCTTTCTGTTACATGAGAATCGCCAAATCCCCCTCCCCTAGTTGGGGTTATAGAATCAATTTCATCCATAAATATTATACAAGGTGCTGCCTGACGTGCTTTTCTGAAAACCTCTCGTACTGCCTTTTCGGATTCGCCAACCCATTTAGAAAGTAATTCAGGACCCTTAATTGAAATAAAGTTGGCTTCACTCTCATTGGCGACGGCTTTTGCTAGTAATGTTTTTCCAGTTCCTGGTGGTCCATGTAACAAAATTCCTTTTGGTGGTTTAGTATCCATTTGAGAGAACAATTCAGGATATTTTAAGGGCCATTCAATTGCTTCGCGCAACTCCTCTTTAGCTTCATTTAAATCGCCTATATCGGTCCATTTTACTTGTGGTACTTCCACTAATACTTCTCGCATAGCCGAAGGCTCTACATCTTTCAATGCTTCCTGAAAGTCTTTGCTTGTCACAGTTATGTTGTTTAGAATTTCTGCTGGAATGCTTTCTGCTTCTAAATCCATCTTTGGTAGAACTCTGCGTAAAGACCTCATTGCAGACTCTTTGCATAACGCCTCTAGATCTGAGCCAACAAATCCATGAGTCACACTTGCTATTCTGGATAGATCTACATCTTCGGTTAATGGCATGCCGCGAGTATGTATCTGTAGAACTTCACTTCTCCCCTTAGTGTCTGGTATACCTATCTCAATCTCTCTATCGAATCTTCCCCCTCTTCTTAACGCAGGATCTAATGCATTAACTCTATTAGTGGCTCCAATGACTACAACTCTTCCTCTGGGTTCTAAACCATCCATTAAAGATAGGAGTTGGGAAACAACTCTTTTTTCTACTTCTCCAGTAATTTCTTCCCTTTTTGGTGCTATTGAATCTATTTCGTCTATGAATATTATGCTAGGCGCGTTTTCTTGAGATTCTTTGAATATATCTCGTAAACGTTGTTCGCTCTCGCCATAAAACTTACTCATTATTTCAGGACCGCCAATATGTGCGAAATGGGCATTTGTCTCACTAGCGACGGCTCTTGCTAGAAGCGTTTTACCAGTTCCAGGTGGACCATGTAGAAGAACGCCTTTGGGCGCTTCAATTCCAAGCCTTTCAAATAGTTCTGGATGACGAAGAGGTAGTTCTATCATTTCTCTAACTTTTTGTATCTCATTTCTTAAACCTCCGATATCCTCATAAGTTATCCGAGGAACCGCTCTCAAGGGCACTTTCAATTGTTCACCTATGACGACTTGAGTATCTTCTGTGATGATTACTGATTCTGCTGAAGGTTGAATTGAAGAGGCAATTAATTCAATTTTTCTTCCCATTATATTAATTGGGATGGTATCTCCTCTTGAAATAACACGCCCTTCAAGAATTTGACTTAAATAATTCTCTCCTCCCACTATCCGCAAAGGCTCTGTAGGTGCAAAAGTAATTTTAGTCGCTTTTTTAGCCTCTATTTTTTTAATTTCGACTTTATCATCTATGCTTACGCCGGCATTAT
>JAOZGV010000169.1 GCA_026015225.1 Candidatus Bathyarchaeota archaeon | reverse complement strand
ATAGTGACGCTCAATAGAGCTGACATAGCAAGGATATTGGGTTTGAGTTCTTTCATTTTTTCAACAAATTTTATTGGTGATACGTCCACTCCCAAATCATGAACCTCGAATCCAGAGGATTCTAGCATAGTGATAACAATATTTTTACCTATATCGTGAAGATCACCCTCCACTGTCCCTATTATGACTCTTCCAAGACTTTTCATATCTTTACTTTTTAGCAGGGGCTTAACTAGATCCATACCATCATTCATTGTGACTCCTGCCATGATTAGTTCAGATAGAAAGAATTCTCCGTCTTCATATTTCTCTCCAACAATTTCCATGCCCTTACCGAATCCCTGGTTTATTATCTGTTCAGGAGATATTTTATTGTCCAGGGCTTTTTGAACTGATTTTTTTAAATCTTCAGAGTCTAATTTTATTAACGAGTTTATAATTTCATTAATTAATTCGTCTTGAATCAAAAGATATTAAACTCTCCTGTTATTCTTTTAAGATAAATTCTGATATCTTCCATATTTTCTTCCTTCATCAATCATTACCAAGATATTCTTTGTCTTGACATTGCTGTGCATAGAATTGCTATCTGACAATATAAAGCCTCCCCCCTCAGCAGCTTCGTCTATGCACCTCCTAACCTCCTTCCTTACCTCGGCCTCACTGCCATATGGTAGAATGTGCATACAATCGACATTTCCTCTAAGAAATATTTTATCGCCGTATCTTCTTTTTACATCAACCAAATTCATGGCTCCAGGTTCAATTGGATGCAGACCATCCACACCCATCGAGATCAGGTCATCTAATATAGGATAAAGATTGCCATCTGAGTGTTTCATAAAAGGAATTCCTCTTCGGTGACATTCATCAATCAGTCTCTTTAAGTAAGGAAAAAAAAATTCTTTAAAGATTTTGGGGGAAAATAAAGTACTTTTTGTATCAGCAATATCATCGCTCTCAACGAATAAATCGATGCCTCTGTCTATCATATTCTTTGCTATTTCAAAGTTGGTATCAGCTACAATCTTTATCAGTTTTCTTGCAAAATTCGGGTTACGATAAATATCATACGTTAGTTTATCGATGCCACCTCTCATTAAATATGGGAAGAGATTTGCACAATGCCCCCATCCTAATACAGGATATTCCTGCTGGGCTTCTTTGATGGTAAGGTCAATTAAATCGTAACATAATTCATTGGGATCTGGTGGAACAAAGTTATCCAAGTCTTCAGGGGTTTTTATAATTCCATCAATCCAATAAGTGGTCTTCACATCCAAACGAACTCGATATACTTTCCCCCAATGATCTGTGTATGTATCATTTCTAATGAAATTATGTTTATAGCCTTTAGGAAAAAGCCAATAATCAGATACGGCAAATGCATCCAAATCTATTTTCTTAATTGCCTCAAGCTCATGTTTTTGATTTTCCATCATTATTTCATTTAGATCTTTTTGTAAATCCTCTTGTTTTAATGCCCAAGCACCCCCCCCTCCTCCGCCACCACTTCCAATTATTTTTTCCCCCATTATTTTTTCTACATGAATTAAGTCCATAAATGAAGTATCGATCGGGACAATATCAGGCCGCTCAAGTCTTACTGCTGCCAAGTATCTTTCCTTATGAGTCATGGTCATATCTATTCACCAAAAATGATTTGAGAACTTGAATGAATAAGCGTATTTTCAAATTTAATTATTCAGTTCTTTTTGTAATTTTTCAATTGTTCCAGAGAGCTTATCAACAGCATACTCATTATTTGAACTTACATATTGATCACCACATTTACCACATCGAAATGCCGTTTCGATTGCTTCCTCAAAAGTAACACGTACATCAGGACATTTTTTACAGATAAAAAAGCTATGTTCTTTCTCAAATTTTAGCCTAGTTCTCAATTTTTCTAGAATTCTTCTTTTTTTAATTCTGATAAAAGCATCTAGTTGACTTCGTTGAATTTGCCATCTGAATGTATACCATCCAGTTTGATCGTTTCTCTCTCTAGTACAAGTGATGAGGGAATGATCATACAGTTTGTAGAGAACTTTTCTGACAATATTAAGACTTAAATCTGCTTCTTTGGCAATCTCGTCATCTGCAGCTTCTACTAATTTTTGAAGGGCTTTAATAACTTTAGTTGCATCTTCTCCTCCGAAAAGTTTGGATGCCTTCAACAACTCTTCATTAAATGCACTCAAGATTAATATCCTCGATCTTTAGTTTTTAGGTTTATAATATTAATATAATTCTCTATCAAACAAATTAACAGTTTTTATCTCTATTTTGATCTGATTCAATTATTGTTTTTCTGCGTTTAGAAGGTAAAATTTTTAATTTTGCATTTTGAAATGTCTTACTCAATTCTTTTCCTTCATAAATCCTATCCAAAAATACTGCTAAAGCTGCAATTTCAGAATGTGGCTGATTTCCTATTGCTAGATTATAATCAGAAATTCTCTCGGAATAGAATCTTGAGGGTACTTTTTTACTGCCAACTATTAGCATTATATCTTTTTTATGAGATTTAATTCTATTCAATATATCACTTGTTTCGATATTTTCTCCATAAGCTGTTAAATGCACTATTATACCATTATTTTTTCTCCATTCATTAACTACATTTTTAAAAGGTATGCCCATACTAAAATTAAAAGTACCTCCCCAATTCTTGGTAATTTTTTCAATTGTTTTTTGAATGCTGAAATCCTTTAAATCTGCAAGAATAAATCCAGATGCACCGAGGGCTCTAGCTGTTAAAGCGATATGGGATGTTACTCTATAATCTCTTTGTCGATGACCCCAACGTAGAATATAAATTTTCAATCGGCTTAACCATTTATAAATTTGTAAACGCATGCGCTTTTTTTATTACCGATAATTGTTCAGTCAATTTCCCCTTTTTTGAGCTTTATAATATCGCCTATAGTTAGAACTGAATTAGAATTGATCTGGTTTTTATTTTCTATTTCTTTTTTTGGAGCGGATAACAATTTTATTTTTAATATATGCTCTATTTCACGAGATAATTTTATGCTGGGAATTATTTTCCCTAGCTCAATCTTTTGTACAACTGATAGTTTTTCCTTTAGATATTTGGCAAGCTCTTCTTGAGAAATCCCAATTCTTTCCCTGCCTTCTTTTATTTTTCTATAGTAATCTTCAATGATTTCAAGATTTTCTAGATTATCGGTGAATTTTTTTGAATTTGCTTTTTTTATTCTAGATTCAATTTTGGATCTTTTGGATATTCCACTCCTTATTTTATCAATGTCAAACTTTACCTTTTCACCATGCCCAGAACATCTATAGCATGCCATAAGTTGAAGTCCTTCAACCATGATTCTGCTAGGACTATCTATGATCTTCCTTCCACAAATTTCGCAACTCATTTTGTTGCTTTACTCCATTAAATTTTATTATGTTCTAAAATGAACTCTCCATTAAAATTTGATTATTATTTTTCAGAAATAATTATTTTTCTGAAAATTTTATAAACCCGTATACTCTCCTAAGGAATTAAAAATGAGTAAGAATATATGATTAATATTTTTTTGTTTTATCGACACAAAATAATATCCACGCTTATATCCTTATCGGATCAATAAGAGGAAAAAATTTTGGAAAAAGCAAGATGGGACGAACTTATTAAATTGCGAAGTTTATTCAATTACCAATTTGGGGAAAATTATGGTGATCTCTTTTTTCCTGAAGATATCAAAATTACTCGTTCTAAAAGAACTGGTAGAATCAGAGATATTTTTTATAATGGCGAGCTAATTGCTATTTTCAGACCCAGAGTTGGACTGATGAGTCTTAGCTTAGTTGGCGCCAAAAGATTTCTAGATATCGTAGAAGATTCCAGATCAATAGTAGTAGTTGATAATGGTGTTGAAGATTTCATTAGGAAAGGGAAGTCAGTATTTGCTAAACACGTGATTAAGGCGGATCATAGAATCAGATCCCAAGACGAAGTTATTATAACTAATGAAAAAAAGGATTTACTTGCAGTCGGTAAAGCCTTTCTAAGTGGGAGAGAGATGCTGTGTTTTAATAGAGGCATAGCTGTTAATGTGAGGAAAGGTCTTAAACATTGACTATTATGAGGGAAAGCCAATTAAAGAGAGCGTAAATAAAGTTATCCGATATGGTAGGTTTTTATTTAATTAAACAATTCCATAAATCTTTAATTTTTGAATTCACAATCCTATTAAGGATAAAAGATCTTTATGGGGGTTAATCAATTATGGCTCACAAAGCGTTTAGATCAATAAAAGGTATCCCACAAGGCAGAAATGCAATGCGTATGATGCAACGTATGGGTATGGAAACGAACGAAATTAAGGATGTGATAGAAGTTATCATCAAAACTGCTGATAAAGATATAATCATCGAAGAACCCAATGTCATGTCGCTCGTCATGGATAGACAAAAAATTTTTCAGGTCATAGGTGGAAACCAAAGAGAAGAGATCCCTGATCAAGATACAGTCGAAATTTCAGAAAATGACATTAAGCTCGTCGCTGAACAGGCCAATGTAGATGCAGAAGAAGCAAGGCACGCTTTAGAGGAGTCCGGGGGAGATTTAGCACGCGCAAT
>JAOZGV010000159.1 GCA_026015225.1 Candidatus Bathyarchaeota archaeon | reverse complement strand
ACTTCATGAAATTGAAAACTATTCTTTCTAAAGCTATCCAAAAATTATAGTAAATTTGAAAAAATAAGCTATTAGAAACTAAAATCATAATATATTATTAAATGAATTTCAATAGATTTATGAAACGAGCATTAAAAAGTTAGTACTTTTTTAGTGAATTAACTGATGACATCTCTTTTTGATAATTTTCATTTATTTCAATTGAACAATAAGATAATGCTCGGATTTGATAATGAAATTAGAGATCTGTCGGGTGATTCCTCAGGACTTCAAAAAGGATTATCAATATTCTTTAAATCTAATCCAATTTGTGGGGAAGGCGTAGGATTTGGAGTTCCAATCGTAGAGTATCCGAATATTATATTATTTTCTACAACTGCAAATTTAGAATATAAGAATGGAGTCTTCGTTAAATATTTTTCAATGGATTCTTTTCCAATAAAAACATGGAGAAACAGAATTATAATAAAAAATAGGATCTATCACTTCTTCCAACGTAAATTAGCTGAGAAATATAAAAATTATCCAAGAACTCGTTCGCTACTAACTTACCTGATAAAACTCCAATCCTTTCTTGGTATTAAGCTATCATATCAAAGAATTTATTCTAAAGGAATAATAAAGGTCGAATATTATCTCGAAAAAAAGAAAATAAAGATTTGCGTTGATAGTTCTGGTTTAACAGATAAAAATTATAAAAGACTTCTTATTTTAAATGAGCAATCATCCGATTTTAATCTATATAAAGATAAATTGGGTATTTTGAGAACAGGAGATATTGGGGCATGGGAAGAGATTAGTTCTGAATGGGCCAGCTTAACGAATGAATTTGTGAATCTGACTTTTTATATGAAGAATATTGCTGGAGCGAAATTATATAGAGGATGGGAACTTATAAAACCACGTTTAGATTGGGCAGGATTTTGTTATTCCATCCCTTCCTATAAAGAAAGTTTCGATTATGTAATCAAGATAGAGGCGGATTAATTTTGGTCGATATAATTTTGATATATCCTTTTTATAAAAGAAGATTCGATAAATCGCCATTTAGATTTCCTCCGCTTGGACTTGGTTACATAGCCTCTGTCTTAAAACAAAATAATTTCTCAGTTATGATATTGGATGGAACTTTTAAAGGAGAAAAAGAGTTAATCGACGAAGTTAAAAGTCATAGGCCGAAAATAATTGGAATCTATTCAATGTATACAAGTGATCTGGAAAGTCTATCCATAGCTAAAAAGGTTAGAAACTATGCAGATTTATTAGTAGTTGGTGGACCTTCTCCAACTGTTAATCCGGTTTCTTTCTTGAGTGATTTTGATATAGTAGTATTGGGAGAAGGTGAGAATACAATGTTAGATGTCGCTACAAATTCGCTGAAGGACAATGATATCAAAGATATTAATGGATTAGCAATTAAAATTGGCGATAAAGTGCATTATACAAAAAAAAGGGAAAATATTGAGGATATTGACTCTTTTCCATTTCCAGCTAGAGAACTGTTCGATAATGATGCGTATAAAGAATATCATAAAAGGCTTTTTGGTCAAAATATGACTTCAATGATTTCTTCTAGAGGTTGCCCCTTTGATTGCGATTTTTGCAGCAAACCTATATTTGAAAATAGTTTCAGAGTTAGATCTCCAGTAAATGTTGTAGACGAAATGGAATCAATATACAATCAGGACTATGATGCAATATGGTTTGCTGACGATTGTTTTACAATTCATAGGGATAGAATCATGAGAATTTGCGACGAGATAATATCGAGGGATTTAATTATTAAGTGGCATTGTCTTTCTCGTGTTGATTCGATAGATTCTGAGTTAACTATGAGAATGAAGGAAGCAGGATGCCAGAGAATATATTTTGGTATAGAATCTGGAGATGATGATGTATTAAGAATGATCATGAAAAAGGGGTTCGATGTTAGAACTGCAAAAAGAGCAGTATTTGATACAAAATCCTCAAATATAGAAACTGGTGGATTCTTTATCTTGGGTTATCCCGGAGAGAGCAACGAATCTATATTGAATACAATAAATTTTGCAACATCGCTACCTTTAGATTATGTATCTTTTACATTGCCATATCCAATACCTGGAACTCGGCTATATGAAAAAGTAAAGCATACAATAAAAGATTCAAAAAAAAAGAAGATTTCAATTCTAAACCATGAACTTCTTTTTCGTTCGAATTTTTCAGAATTTAAATTGAAATTTGCGATTGTAAAAGGAGCAATACAATTCAGAATTAGAAAATATCTTGGAAGAAAGGGTTACAGGATATTAGGCATCCTGTTTGAAAAAATTTCTGATAGAATATTCAAGGCATTGAAATGATGAGAAATTGATATTAGACGATCTTAACTCAAAAAAAAGATACGTTCTTTCAATAGCAAGCTTCACCTTACAATCGATCATCGGTTTATTTATGGGCCATCATTTCGATATGCAAATCTTCTATGTTGCGGGCAATGCTGTTTCCAATGGATTTGCACCTTATGGGATTTTTTATCCAAGTTTAATATTCAATAGTCCAAACTTCTTTGAAAGAATCTCAGGGATTGGATACCCGCCCCCTTGGGGATTCTTTCTTGGCTTAGTATATATGTTTGTATACGAACCTACAAAAAATATATATGCGTATAATTTAGCAATCAAAATTCCCAGTATATTGAGTAATATCGCATTAGCATTCATAGTAGAAAGAATTGCAATCCAAGAAGGGTTGAGAAAAACAACTACTTCCAGAATATTCCTTTTTTTCCTATTTAATCCTTTAACGATATATATATCTGCGATTTGGGGGCAATTTGATTCACTTGTGATCCTAACATGCATTTTGGGATTGATTCTTTTGACTAATGAGAAGATTATATTATCTTCACTATTATTTGCCGTATCGGTTTCTTTAAAGATAATTCCTTTTGTACTTTTACCAGCAATGCTCTTGTTCATAAAGAGAAATTATGGTTTAAAACAAATTTCAGAATTTATATTACCATTTTCAATTTTTTCTTTAATATTAACATATATTCCTTTTGTAATTTTTAATTGGGATTTTAATATTATTCGAGAAAATCTAGACGTTCATTTTATAAGAGCTGGATGTTTTACTCTTTTCAATATTTTTAATCTAATATATAATATTGAATTTCTTCCTAAAGAATTAGAATTTTTTGGCTTTCTTTGGATTCCGGGCTTGTTTTTAGCATATTTATTGCTCAATAGGACTAGTCTTAGTAATAGATTAGATCTATTTAGATGGGCATCATCAATAATATTCATACTTTTACTAACTAGAAGCTGGGTTTCAGAACAGAATATAGTACTTTTAATGCCCTTAGTGATGCTCGGATTGATTAAAGATTTTAGACGTTGGATTTATGTTAATCTACTAACGATTATCGTATTTATTTTCACATTCTTGAATACTAGCCCATTTCAAATGTTTTTTTTGATATCTTCAGAATCTTTAGAATTTATAAGGACTCTTGATTTAGAATACAGATTTCCTAGATTATTTTTAAAGTTCTTAATAATAATACCATGGCATATATTAGGATGGATATATATTAAACACACTCTAAATCCAGTCAAGAATCTCGATAATAATGCCAGTTCTATCTTGGATCGAGAGTGAGGATATACTGATAGGGAATTTTAAGAGGAATGACTTATTTCAATTCAAATTCAAGCAAAGTTGGCATAATTAGCTTATTGATTATAGGTTTTGTTCAACTTTCAATCTATGGAAATTTATATTACTTGGGCGATCTTAGAGATAGCATAATCATTTTTTTTGGGAATTATTTCCTGCTTTTTATTAGTTACATAATCGCAATATATATTTTAAACAAATGTAAATCTAAAGAATATCAAAGTTGGATTTTGTTAGCTATCATTTTCTTCTTTTCAATTTCTTTTAGATTTCTAATGGTCATCTCTGAAACATATCTTAGCACCGATATTTTTAGGTATATGTGGGATGGTATGCTATCAGGCAACTGGACTGATCCTTACAAATATGTACCATCATCATTAGAACTTGATAATTTTAAAGGTGTAGAATATTATGAGATCTATGATCATAAAGATGAATTTACAATCTATCCGCCTTTTGCTCAAATCTTCTTTTTTGTGAGTCATTTATTATTCGGTAATTCTCAATTAGGAATGAAATCCTTCCTTTCTATCTTCGACATTCTTAATGGTTCATTAATTTTTTTACTAATAAAGAGTCAAAAGAATGAACTGTTTCGTGCTTTTAAAGGAACATTGATCTACTTATGGAATCCATTAGTCATCATCGAATTTTCAAATAGTGGACATTTAGATGTTTTAGCTATTTTTCTAATCCTCTTATCTCTATATTTCCTAACAAGATCTTTAATTATTGGATCTTTGGTTTCATTGGTTGCTAGCGTTTTTACAAAATGGATTCCCTTGCTTTTTGTACCTTTCTATATTAAGTTCCTTATGAATAAGGAAAAATTTCATTTAATCAAAACTGCTTTCCCTGCGATTATTTTTTCATTAGCCATCATACTTCCCTTTTATCTGAGTTCTGGTCTGAATTTTTTACGAGGAATGACGAATTTCATTCAAAATTGGAGATTTGAATCAACTTTGTCAAGATTTATTATGTTTATTTTTCCTTTCGAAGGATTAGATGGATTGAATTCTGCAAAAGTAATGTCATACGCAATTTTTATTATATCCTTAATAGTCGTATTAAATTTCGTAAAATTATTAAAAATATTAAATCTTGTAGATTCCTTAATTGTAATTATAGCCCTATTCTATCTTATTACACCATCAATATTTCCATGGTATGCGATTTGGCTTTTAGCATTATCTTGTATCAGAGGTACGGATTTTATAACTTTGTCAAGTATATCACTATCTGGCATTGCAGTGCTAAACTATCTACAAGAGTTCTCCAAACTTAATCAATTTCAATTTTGGGCAGCATATACGATCTGGTTCATTCCTATAATTGCAATATTGATATTCTATTTACATCGATCCAAGATTGTCAGAAAGGTACGCTCGAATCGAATTCTAAGATTGGATTTTGGGTAAGTGACTATGCAATTAAGCAAAAAATCTATACAAAGAAATCCTTGGATAATTTACATCCCGTTATGGGCACAATGGATTATTCTGAATTTTACTGGACCAGGCTCGTGGATCGGACCAACAGTTCTAAAGCAACTTTTATCCGGACCTAAAACGGAATTAAATATAATTTTCCCGATAACTTGGATCAGCGCAGTTACATCATTTATCATAATCATAATTCAATTAAAGAAACACATTTCTTTAATCAATTCGATATCCATATCCGCTGCTTCTCAATTTGGAGCCGCATTCCTTTTCGAGTTTATTTTTAGCCTTATTGCCTTTCAACAATACGGCCATCCAATATTGCAGGATAACCCTTACTATATATTAATCGGTCTTTCATGGCTAATAATGCCACTTACTGGTATAATTTATTGGTCGAGAAACAAATTTCTTTATGCTTCATTGTTTGTTTTTATTATTGGATTCGTAATATGGTTTTTTATTGGATTCCCTATACTTGGAGGAATTATTAGCCTTCTTTTGAACTACATTACCAAGATTGCTGCGTTTTGTATCATTACTAGTTTATTTTTAAAAAAAAATAAGAAAATTAAAAGAAATGAAGTTAGTTTTTGAAAGCGATGATGGATATAATCAGAATTATGATTGCTAAGACCATTGGTATTCCGAAAATCATCCAAGCCCCTGAAGCAATACCAAGAACTGCAATTCCTGTAATTATTATCATTAGAGACCACCAATATCCAAGCTTTGAGAAGTAAATTTTTCTTCTAAGTCTTCCCCTTAACCTCTCAGCCATTCCTATAAGGCCAAAAGGCATCACAAGTATGTTATATAATGCAGTCCCCCAATGTGTTGGATCCGAAGGAGGTTCGGGAGGGAGATTTACTTCCGCAGGTTCGCCAAACATTACTCTTGTAAACCAGTAGATGAAAGGCATATGCAAAAGGAATAGAAAGGCAAATGTAATAAGATGCTTCTTCAACCATCGTCTCCATCGATGCTGGAAGAATAAAAGTTCTTGTTTCCTACTTTTTTCAACAACAATAAGTATTATCACTGCGGCTAGCAATACAATAGAGATTTCAGTGCTCAGCATACCTGATATCATTCCGGTTTCAGTTGGAATTATCATGAAAGCCGATATCATTGCAAACAAATCTGAAGACATTTTCTTTCCTTTATAGGCAATCCCAATTGTGATTAGTATCAGAGGATAGGCAAAGTTATGAGCCCATCTTGAATCAGAGACAAATGCTGAATAGAATGGAAATAACCACAGAGAGAGCCAGAATAAGCCAGTTAAGATGAGCCCAGCTCCAATATCCATATTTTCATTTAACTTCTCTTTGAAGGACGTAGGTGGATTAAGCATGCTTTTTAATTTATCGTGATGAGTCTCTTCATCAGCTAAGATTTCTTCAAGGAGTTTTTTAATTCTGTTATCTCCCTCTTCTTCAGCTATTTTAATAAATTCTTTTAGACGTGATATTGCTAAAGATTCTATCTCGATATCGCGTTCTAAAAAAGCCTTAGATTCGTGTGCGCATTCTTTAATTTCCATTGGCTTGACAGTCGGTAATCCTCCAAGACGTACAACTTCTCGGGAACACCATTCTATATGTTCCATCTCATCTATTGAGAAATCTTCCAAAAGGTCAATTAAATGTGGATCATCAGATATGTAGGCGTGCTGTTGATATTCTGTCACAGCAGCTATCTCTACTGAAACCATCTCATTCATAATCTTCAAAAGTCTCTCTTTGTTCAATTTGACAACACTCCTAATAGGAGTTAAAGTATTTTCGTAATTATAATAAATTTCTTAGATTATCAAGTATTAAAAATTTTAATGGCCATTTTCATAACCGAAATTTAAAGATATTGTAAAATATATGAAGTACTGCAATCAGACTTGATTTAATACTACCAGATATTTTTGATTTACCTATTCTTTTTCTAAATCCAACATTAACCTCGGATATCTTAATTCCGAATTTTGCTGCTTTAACTATCATCTCAGCACTCCATCCATAAGTCTTAGAACTCATATCCAAACTTTTTAAGGTCTTCCAAGATATTGCCCTAAACGGTCCAAGATCTGTAAGATTAAGACCGTAGAAAAAATTAATTAATTTAGAAAAAAAAATATTTGCCGCATATACATGAAAGGAAAGCTCTCCTCTACTTTCTCCTTTTTTAATTCTAGACCCTAACACGAGATCAGCCTTTTTTTCCGCTATAGGATTAATAAGAGCGTGCAGATATTGTGGATTATCACTATAATCAGCATCAAGGAATACAACAATTGACGGAGGATTTTCTTCAAGATATTCTATGCCTTTTAAACAAGCATTTCCATATCCTCGTTTTGTCTCTTCAACCACTATCGCACCTTTTTTTTCTGCAATAATTGCTGTTTCATCGGTACTGCCATTATCTACAACTACTATCTGTGATATTAGATTTTTTGGAATCTCGTCTATTAAGTATTCTATGCTTTTCTCTTCATTTAAAGCGGGCATTATGATTGCAATTTTGCAATTCATTGAGGAAATCTCATTTAGTTTTAAATAATCGATGTGTAGAAATCTCAATATAATTTTATAGTCTTTGATTGAAATTCACTAAATTTGTAATTTAGATAGAAAATTATCGGTATTTTCAGAGAATTTTTTTTCCTTAGAGTCTTCTAAATCTTTTTTTAGACGTTTAAGATCATCAATAGTATCGATATCGTACCAATATTTTAAAAAGGAACTCTTTAGGCAAATTGCTTCTGCTCGCTTAACTGTTACATTAACTACCTCGGATGTACTCCAAGGAATATTTTTAAAAATATCAGGTGTTGGCAACTTCAGGCCAATAAGATAGTATCCCCCATCCTCACAAGGACCTATAATTATATCTGAAGTTTCAAGCCTAATAATTGCTTTCCGTATATATTCAGTTGGAAGATTTGGCGTATCACTGTCTAAAATCACGACTTTTTTGAATCCTTTATTAAAAAGTTTGTTCGAAACATAAACTAGTCTATCACCAAGATCATTACCAATTTGTAAAATTAGATCGAAATCAGGAGCGATTTTTTTAAAATAATTTTCAGAATTATCAGGCATGTATGCGATAAAAAATTCTGCTTTCTCTATGCTCTTCACTTGTTCTATTTTATCTAACAAAAAATTGTGATAAAGAAGAGCTGCCATATCAGGTTTTAAGTGAGGGATTAATCTTGTCTTTACTTCATTTGGTTTTGGAGCTTTTGCCATGATTACTATGGCACTAATCATGAATTTTTACCTTTATTGCTATTATATAAAATAAATTAAAAAAGTCAATGAATATCTTGAAAAAGGTATATTAATTCATGAGATCCATCTTGTATTATGACTGAAGAATTAAAATCTAAAGAATTGTTAATAAGCTATTGTGGAATTTGCTGCACATTATGTCTACCCTATAGATCAAAAAAATGTCCTGGCTGTCCTGAACTTAAGGATTGTAAAATTCTGCAGTGTGAAAATCCAAGAATATAAGATATTGTTTCTTATGTGAAGAATTTCCATGTAAATTATTCGAGGAAGGTTTTGACTGGAATCTTGATTCATTTCCTGAACTTAAAAAATATAAATTAGGTATAGTGAAATGGAAACCATACGATAAAGAATATATCAAACTATTTAAATTAGGAAAAGAAAAAAAAAGAGTGAAAAGAAATTATAGTTTTTTACCGATTATACTTCCACGGCCTACCTTTCCCTCATCAGCTGCTTTTACCCATAAATTAAGTCCACCGTCAGCTGCTTCGAACATTTCTTGACTATATTTTTCGACTATGCCATCTTTTAGATTATTTCTTAATATATCTTGATACATATGGCAGTGTTTTGCAAAGTCTTCGCTGAGATCTTCTTTTTCGATTATTTTGAAACCTATATTTTCAAGTATTTGTGCATATCCTTCCAACGTTTCCATGTAAGGAAAAGCCATAAAGTTGTTCAGATCTTCCCATTCCTTCTCAGTCATGTTTCCTACCTGAAGCCAATCCGTAAATGCGATTGTTCCACCGTTTTTTAGTACCCTAAATGATTCGTTTATCAATCTGTCTTTATCAGTTATGTAACACCATGCATCTTGCCCCCATACTACATCAAATGTTCTAGCTTTAAAAGGCATATCTAATGCGTTTCCTAACTTATATTCAATAAAATTCGATAGTCCTTCTTTTCCGGTTCTTTTATTTGCTTCATTTATCATCTTTTGTGTAGCATCCAATCCCATAATCTTGCATTGATACTTCTTTGCAAGATGTCTTGCAGGACCACCAAGAGCGCTACATACATCCAGTATATAACTTAATTTGTTAATTCCGGCTTTTTCTGCTAGTATATCAGTCTCCTTAGCTCCTCCAACATGTATCTGTTCCCCCATCAGCATTTCCCATAATATTCCAACGGGGCCTTCGTAGATCTCATTAACATCAGATATTGTAAAGTCTAATTTTTTACCCTTAATAATTTCTGACATAAAATTCACTTTATATTAGAAACATTCTTAACATGAAAAAAGCATTTTGGATCCTCAGCAAGCATATCACCTTTTTCGTAATACGCAGTCGCTCTGCAACCCCAACATACCGCATTATGTTCACAAGAACTACAATTTCCCGGCAAATTCTTAGCATCTCTCAGATGAGTTAATAGCAATTTATCTTTTTGCTTTTTTACGATCTCATCCAAAGGCGATTCATAGATATTGCCAAAACCTTTTCTAATAACCGAACAAGGTGTTACATCCCCATCGATAGTAACACAAATTATCCCCCCGCAATAGTATTTGTTAGTATCCATTGTGCTAATCGATAACTTCGAGTCGGGATAATTGATCTCGTCTCTAGTTTCACATGCATCCATAATATCTTGTGGAGAGGGTTCCCATTCAGGATGTTCTGTGGCCAAACCTGCTTTACACATTTGAGTCAGGCAAATTCTCATGCCTTTTTTTTCGAAAAAATACTTAATTGTCTTTTTAACATCTTCACCTGCAACTATTTTTGTAAAAGTTATACAGTTGATCATATTTTCAGGTTTTTTCCCAAGAGATTGCACGTTTTCAATTCCTTTCAAAATTGCACTGATTTTCATTTTTGGATCTCCTGAGTGGAGTTTTCTGTATATGGATTCATCAAGGCTGTCAAGATGTACAGAAATAAATCCTCCGTCTGATACTTCGACTGTTTTTTTAGCAATTTCTAAATTTTCTAAAGGCATGCCACTTGTCCAAATATTATTTCTTAACCCTTTTTTCATTGCGTATTTCATTAGCTCATACCAATCTTTTCTTAGAAGGGGATCTCCTCCAAGCCAGTCGATTGCTTTTACTTCCATTTTAGCGGCTGAGTCTAATATTTCAACAATTTTATTTCTTGGGAGCTCCTTCATTGGCGCTTTCTCATCAGACGCATAACAATATAGACAACCTTGAGAGCATGAAACCGTGGACTCGATTTGAATTGAATAGACTTTACCTTCGTTAAAATATTTTATCTCCTCATCGTGATCTGGATGGAAACAACCGAAGGTTACCAACGAATCTTTTTCCATATGTTATCAATCCACTTGATCGTAGTTGATTTAATTCGTCAAAAAATTACAGGGTTATCATATATACTTTTTGATTAAAAATATTGATATTTTTTATTTTTAATGCCTATTTATTCAGATGCCCACATTTAAAAAAAGGTTTAAGAGATTCAATCACCGAAAATCGCAATTGCGAGCAAAGGGACAATAATCATTAGGATAGTCCAGATGAAACCCGCCTTTGATATCTGAATCCTTCCAATTTTTTTAACGTACCTTTCCATTACAGCGATGGGAGTAAGAATTAAAAGCATTGCATTGAAAGTGCTTGTAGAAGCATGATGTTCAACTGGAAGATAGGCTAGAAAAGGATCAGGATTTAACCATCTCACTAAGAAGAAGATCAATGGCATATGAGCAAGACCGAAATATGAGAAATTCAAAAGGTGTATTTTAAGCCATGCTTTTAATCTTGCTTTTGGATTTAATAATTCGGTTTCTCGGGTTCTCTCAATTAGAGAGAGTAGAATTACAATTATAAAGAATATACCGGAGATTATTGTTCCGACGGCCCATGACCAAAAAGCAAGAAGAATCGGTATTGTAAAGAAAGAGGCGAAGACTGCAATTAATTGACAAGAGATTTTTTTTATGATATAAGCCAATCCAACAGTCATAAAGATTATTGGAATTGCGAAATTATGGCCCCATCGTTGATCGGCTTCAAAAAATGAATAGGCGGGAATAAGCCAAAATATCAGCCATATTATACCCTGAATCAGAATACCTGTTCCGACATTCATGAATTTTTCTATTATATTTTTCAGAATTAGCACCAAAGAAAAAATTCTTTTAAATTTATTATTTAGATTATTAATTTATGAATTTTTAGTATGCAGAAAAAAAATATTGTAGTTAATTAAATACAAATTAAATTACAACAACAGAATTGACCGTTGATAATAATGATTTCGATAATCACTCCCATCCTCAATGAGGAAAAATACATAGCATCCTTTCTTGATCATCTTAGAAAAATTGAGGGAAATTCTGAGATAATATTGGTTGATGGTGGTAGCTCTGATCACACTATAAATCGTATTGAAAAGATTAGGAAAAAATTCAACTTTAGGGAGTTGATTGTTTTGATCACAAAGCCAGGAAGAGGAATTCAAATGAATAAGGGAGCGGCAAGAGCTAATGGAGACATTTTATTATTCCTACATGTTGATTGTGCAATTCAAGCAGATTCAATTGAAAAAATCGAGGCAAAGATTTATTCAGGTGAAATAATCGGAGGGGGATTTAAGCAATTTTTTTCAGAACCTGATCTATTTTTTAAGATAATAAGTATCTTTGGAAATCAACGAGTTAAACTTACTAATACATTCTTTGGTGATTATGGAATTTTTATTAGAAAAGACATCTTTGAAAAAGTCGATGGTTTTGATGAAATCGCATATTTAGAGGATGTTGAATTTTGTAAAAAGGTTAAAAAATATGGTAATCTTGAACAGATTGATTGTAATATTTTTACGTCGACAAGTAGGTACTTAAGCAAAGGCAGATTAAGAGTTACATTGGCTTTTATTTTAGCTTCGACATTCAATGTCTTCGGTTTTAGACCTAAATTGCTTTATGAATACATCGTAAGAAGATGAAAGTATAGACTATGATTGTCCTCTTCTCTATTCAAAACTTATCTGCTTAAGTTCTTTGGAATTAAAGGATAAATTTTGTTTCCGTATGATAATTAATTATTGATAGATTAAGTAAACCACTTAAGATATTTCTACTAATTTCTAAGAAAACAACAAATATGCTAAGGTATTTATTAAGAAAACATAAAATATATTCATTTTACTTAGTTCATTTTAGACTTTCCAATGATATTAGCTAATTATAATTACTTTCTTGGGTTCAAATTTGGATGCCCGCACCAAGGTACCCACACACACACACTATATTAATACTCTAATACTAATACCCATACTCAAATACTGATACTCAAATACTAATGCCCTAATATTAATGCCTAATACTAATACCCAAAATAGACTAATACCCAAAATAATGATGACCCAAATAATACCCCCAATATTAATGCTCTAATAATAATGCTCTACTCCTGCTAAAAATACTCTAATACTAAAAATACCCTGGTACTAAAAATGTCCTAATCCTGAAAATATTGATATTCATATTCACCTGCTCCTGCTGGTACTTAGGATGAGGGTGCTAAATATATGCTAAATTAGGCTTAATTTAGTATGAAAAGAGTATGGGTGGGAGTATGAGAATGAGGGTGTGGGAGTAGGTGGGAGATATACATGGTGCGCGCACACAGAAATGGTGATTACTTTCATTCGACTATTAACGATGTCAATTAACCAATTATGAATGCTCAGCCTTCACATCAAGGAATTTGGGCGGCCATCCCTCTCTTAATGGATATACAAAAGTCTCTCGACGTTTCTTATACCTAAAGTCACATACCTCAGCGCCTTACATTGCTTTAGTTGGACTTATCGGAGCTGTATCTATAATCTTTGCTATTCGAAGATGGTGTAAAGACTAATTGATTTAGATATTAAAATAAAAAAAAGAAGAGGAGTTACTTATTCTGGTTTTACTTGAGCCGCCATTTTCTTAAGTATTTCAAGATGTTTATCAATGGAGATGACGGGAGTAACTTCAAAACTGATAAAGGGTCTATATTTTATCAAGTTTTCATAGACTTCAGTTTCAGTTCCCTCGTAAATGGTATAGCCTGAGCCAGTATCAGCGCTAATCCCCCAATCCTTTGTTAATCCTGCATCTATGTTAGTTTTGGTCGATTCAGCCATCCAGATAAAAAGCTTTAATCGTTCCTCTCGAGGAAGATTAAAAAAAGACTCCACTTTCCATTTTATTAAGAATTTAGTCATTTAAATCTCCAAAATAATATTGACATCCCGATTTATTTAAAATAAACCTGCACAACCTATACGAACAACTATTTTACATTGTATCAACATCCTTTACTATTCGAAGATTGTATAAATCCTGAATCTTCTTTTTATTTTTTGAACTTCATCTTCCATTTGATTCTCTACTCTCTTTAAGCTTGCCCAGAATTTATGGTAAATTTAGAAAATGAGTGAGTTAGAAATCGAAATATAGAGAGATTTATTAATGGTTTTGAACCCTATAAGGTCTAAAACCCGTCGGAGTAAATTACAAAATTTAATCGAATTTGGATGAGAAATGTCTATTTTAAATAATAAAATGAAAAGAAGAATCAAGAACTCAATAGCATTTATTCTAATGAAAACTTCCATAATTTTTACGGATCTAGGTGAAAATCTAAGGCATTATGCTAAAATATTGGATGAAAATATTGACAAAAAAATATTTGGCTATTAATAGATTAGTTATCTAAATAAAAATCTCTGTCGATTTATGAGTACATTTTTCCATAAATCTACCCTATACTGTACCATACCTTTGCAAATTTGACCTAACCTGAGTTAGACTAACTCTAGTTAGTCCAGTAATTCTAATAATTACAGGATTTACTATATTGAGAGAGAGCGCACCAAGGTACCCGACGACGACGAACTAATAAAAAGATCCAAATGCTAGTTTAGATCAGTAAACGTAAGGAATTAGTTTCT